>NZ_QWDE01000006.1 GCF_003432065.1 Mucilaginibacter terrenus
AATGAAAATACCTTTTAAATAACTATTTTTGTACACGCTTTTATAGCGTTTGCTGCACGCCCCACGTCAGCTAATTGCCTGGTCAGTTTGGCCCGGAATCAGGTGGTCAACATCTCCATAACATACAGTCAGACGACCTTTTTTCAGGTTAGTTGGTCTTAGGTAAGCTAGATCTGTAAAAGACGCACCTATAAGCGAAAAACTAAGAAGGAAATAATTACGAGCATGCCATTTTGGTGACCTCGGTTCCAACGTAATGCGCATAATTGCTAACAACTCATCTATCGCCATCGCTCGTTTTGCTGTCTTTTCTGCTTTAACCGAAATGTCGAGGAAAGGATACTCCGCTCTTTCTATCAACTTGGCCTTTATGGCCTTGTTGTAAATTGCACGAAGCGTTCTGAAGTAGTTGCTTATCGTATTTTGTTTTACGGCATCTTTAATCAAGCGGGTTTTAAAACCGTTTAGTAATTTATAATCAATATCTCTGAATCGAAGCATTGGACTTTGTGCGTAAGTAAGGAGCCTGTTTGAAGCGGTACGATAGACAATTGCATTGCCAGTTTGATTGATCGATAGCATATCCGTTATTAACTGATCTGTAAAGATTTTAAAGGTAGTAGCCTTTTTACTTGATAATGGTTGATCAGTTGCCTCTAACCGCTGCTTCAGTAAAGCAAAAGAAAAATCGTTTTCATCAACTAGTTTGAACCCAATGTTTTGGACTCGGCTATAAAACTCACTAATGGCCTTGTTGAAAATTTGGGCGTTGGGGTTCTGATACCGTACTTGTAGTGAATTGACATCCCATTGGTCAGCTTGTATTCTAATGCCTGTGTTGAAGGTAGTGTTCTTTCTTTGATACGTTACTCGCACTACTACCGGATAAATTGAATCTGCTTTTAGTCTTTTGTCATTCAAAAGAAGCTTGAAGTAAACCATAATAATAGAAGTTTTATGGCTGACTGTCGTACTAACAGTGTACTAACAATGTGCTATCATGAAGAGAACTTCGAGAATGTTAATTACCAGAATAAATAACAAAAGCCCTTCAGATTATCTCTGAAGGGCTTTATAGTGTGGGAGCTACTGGGTTCGAACCAGTGACCCTCTGCTTGTAAGGCAGATGCTCTGAACCAGCTGAGCTAAGCTCCCTTTGTTTTGGGACTGCAAATATAGAGTTTACAATTAATTCATCAAAAAAATATTTCAAATTATTTGTAACTCGCATTAACTGAATTAAATAAAATTACCGCGCTGGATATTCCTTCTATAAAACTGCATTTTTGAAGTGCAGAAATTTATAGCTTACCTTTACAACTATATACCTAACAATGGCGCACGAACAAATATGCCTTGTAGAAGACGAGGACAAGGTTTCTTCGTTCATCAAAAAAGGATTACAGGAAAATGGCTACCACGTTGATGTTTTTGCCGATGCGGCACATGCGCTGGCTGCCCTGATGGAACAAAGCTACAACGTAGTAATAATGGACGTGATGCTACCAGGTATAAGCGGAATAGATTTATGCAAGCAACTGCGCAAACACCGCCCCTACCTGCCTGTACTGATGCTAAGCGCGCTGGACACTGTAGACGACCGCGTAAACGGGTTGCATGCCGGTGCAGACGATTACCTGGTGAAACCGTTTCATTTTAACGAGCTGCTTGCACGCATAGAAGCACTATTGCGCAGGAACCACCTCCCTGCTGAGGAGGACCATATCTTAAGTTTTCATGGCCTTAAACTAAACACCTGGGATAAAACTGCTGAACGCGACGGCAAGCAAATTGCACTTACCGCAAAGGAATACAACCTGCTGGAGCTGTTCCTCCAAAACCCCAATAAATTACTTTCCCGCGATTTCATTCTTGAAAGGGTCTGGGGGATTAATTTTGATACCGGCACCAACACGGTAGACGTGTACATGAACTATCTCCGTAATAAAATTCAAAAAGGGTTTGATCAAAAGCTTATTCACACCGTTATTGGTATGGGCTATATACTAAAAGCGTAGCGCAGAAATGAAGATTAAGAACCGCCTCTCGCTTTATTTCACGCTTATTAGCCTTGGCGCGCTGCTGGCCTGCCTTGTTGCGGTGTACATTGCGGTGCTTTCTTTTTCTACTGCCGATTTTTACAACCGGCTTACCGACCGTGTGGACCTTGCGGCAAAGCTTTACCTTAAAGCGGACGAACTGGCACCGAAAACTATAGAACTTGTACAGCACCAGTACCTGGCAAAGCTACCTGATGAAGTGCTGAGGGTTTACGACGATAACAACCTTACTGCTTTTAAGGCTCAGCACAACGTGTATTGGCGCAGTGAGGTTATTGAACAGGTTCGGCGTGAGAAATACATAGAATACGAAGATGGAAGGCGAAAGGTAGTAGGCAAATATTACCAGGATAACCAGGGAAACTTTGTGATACTGGCATCTGCTATCGATGATAATTCTCCGCGGCGAATGCGCAGGCTGGGCAATATATCAGTGCTCATGTTTACTATTTTTAGCGTTGTACTGTTTTTTGCCGGGCGGATGTTTGCACAGCGGGCGTTATCTCCGGTAAACAACGTCATCAACCAGGTGAGGCGCATAAGGGCTACCAACCTTCACCTGCGTGTAGAACAGGTAAAGAATCGCGATGAAATAGCAGAATTGATTGACAATGTGAATTTATTACTGGAGCACCTGGAGAACGCTTTTGAACTGCAGCAAACTTTTGTTGCTAACGCTTCCCACGAACTCCGCACACCGCTCACCAGCATAATGGGCGAGGTTGATGTTGCCCTTAGTAAGCCAAGAGATACTCAAGAGTACCTGAGGGTGCTAAGCTCTATTGCAGCAGATGGCCGTCAATTGCAGGAGACCATTACCAGCCTTATGCAGTTAGCACAGGTAGAAGCCCATTATACCCGCGCAGCACTATCACCAGTCAGGCTTGATGAGCTGGTATGGGAACTGGCAGACATATGGACCGATAAGAAAGGTGCGGGCAAATTAAAGGTAAACCTTGGCGTAATGCCTGAAGACGAGAATGCTTTAACAGTTGACGCTAACAAACAAATGCTCTTCATAGCTCTCAATAATATTGTAGATAACGCATTTAAATACTCCGGAGATAAACCCGTAACGCTAAATTTTACAGCGAATGGAGAAATACTCAGACTAGAGGTGTCTGATGAGGGTAATGGCATTGCACCTGAAGACGCAAACAACATCTTTAAGCCTTTTTACAGGGGAAATGCAGATCGTGCAATTAACGGCAGTGGTATTGGGTTATACATCACCAGCAAAATTGTTAGCCTGTTTAAAGGCACAATACAGTTAAAGCCAAACACTCCGTCAGGAAGTACTTTTACCATCAATTTTCTACGATCTTCTGCCGGTAAAGAATTCTAATCTGCTTTTAATCTGGTTCTAATTCGCTTCTAATACCGCTACTATAGTTTTGGTGCTGTAAATACTATTGCACTCATGACTAAGTTAATCCGCCTTTTATCGCTGCTATTGTTAATGGCAGCCGTAACCATCTCAAAGGCAAATGCTCAAACAGATACCCTCAGGCTTACTTTTAAAGACGCCGAGCAAATGTTTATGGCCAATAACCTGCAATTGCTCGCGCAAAAATACAATGTAGATGCCTCAAAAGCTTTAATACAGCAGGCCAGGCTGTGGGACAATCCTGTGTTGAGTACCGACCAGAACATTACCGATGCTACCCACAAGTTTTTTGACCACAGCGGCACAAACGGCCAGATACTGGTGCAGCTAAGCCAGGTAATAAAAACAGCCGGCAAGCGCGGCAAGCAAATACAAATCGCAACCGACGACGCCAAAATACAGCAGGCCCAGTTTGACGACCTTTTACGTAACCTGCACTACAACCTCCTATTGGACCTTGCCCAGATAGCAAGCCTGAACGATCAGCGAAAGGTGTACCAGTTAGAAATTGCATCAGCCACGCGTATAGTAGACGCTACCGACAAAGCCTACCAAGCAGGTAATAACTCCCTTAAAGATGTAGTACGTTTAAAAGCTTTATTGTTTGGCCTACGAAACGACCTGGTTGCAATAGACAGCCAATTGAATAGCCTGGAAAGCGAATTGAAAACCCTGCTGGTAGTAGATGCAGATAAATTTATACTACCCCAAATAACATATAATACCCCTGATGCGGTTTTGAACGCGGCCCTGCTTGCTGAGCAGGCCCGTACAAGCCGCGCCGATTACCTTGCAGATCGATATCTTCTTGAGCAGAACAACCATAACCTTGCATTGCAAAAAGCACTTGCCGTACCTGATGTTACTATAGGTGGAACTTACGACCAAAACAGCAGTTACGCCCGCAACTATGTCGGCCTCGAGATAAGCTTGCCATTGCCCTTCTTCAACCGCAATCAGGGAAATATCAAATCTGCAAGGCTAAATGTATTGGAGCAGGAAGCAACTGTAAAGAACAGCGAACTGCAATTAAAGAATGATGTGTACTCGGCGGTACAGCAGTACAACATTAGTAAAGAATTGCTGGGTAACCAGGAGACTGACTTCTATAACAAGTACGATCAAATCTACAGGGGCATGTTCAAGGCTTTTCAGCAGCGCCAAATCAGCCTGCAGGAATTTGTAGACTTTTTTGATTCCTATCGGGAAACCAAACTTAAAATACTTCAACAACAGCTTAACCTGCAGAAAGCCATTGCCGATGTTAATTACGCAGTAGGCTCAACAGTAATTAATCCGCTATAAACTCACTTACAAAAACTAACAAATGAAAAATAGCATCATATATATAATTGCTGCTGCCACACTGGGGCTTGCAGCCTGCCAGCACGAAAAAAGTGGCACTATGGAAACCAAGCAGGTATGCATTAGCGATTCACTTGCCAAGATGGTGAAGATAGACACTGCAAAAACCACACAAATGAAGGATGAGCTTTCCTTATCTGGCGAGGTGTCGTTTGACGAGAACAAGGTAGTTAAGGTATTTCCGTTTACCAGCGGGCAGGTGCTTGATGTAAAAGTATCATTGGGCGACAAGGTATCGCGCGGACAAGTGCTTGCTGTTATTCGCAGTGCTGATGTGGCGGGAAACTACACCGACCTGACCTCTACCCGGGCCGATCTTGCCATCAGCAAACGCCAGCTTGAACAAGCCGAGTACCTGTACAAAAACGGCATATCAAGCGAACGCGATTACACCGAAGCTAAAGAAAATTATAACAAAGCACTTGCATCTAACAGCAAAGTACGCGACCAGATAGCTATTAACGGCGGCGGTAACACCAACTCCAGCGGAACGCTTGTTATTAAAGCACCCGGCGACGGCTACATAGTAGAAAAGAATATTGCTGCAGGCAACTTTATCCGTCCCGATAATAACAACAGCTTATTTACCATCTCTGATATGAAAGATGTTTGGATCTGGGCCAATGTATTTGAAAGTGATATAGCGAAGGTAAAATTGGGCTACGATGCCAAAATAACTACCCTGGCGTATCCCGACAAAGCCTTTACAGGTAAGGTAGACCAGGTGGGATCGGTACTTGACCCGGACAGCAAAGTAATGAAAGTACGCATAGCGCTGAGCAACCCGGGCATGCTTTTAAAACCGGAAATGTTTACTAATGTGATAATCACCAATAAGGAAGCAAACAGTTCAGTTTCCATACCTGCATCATCAGTAATATTTGACAGCAGTAAAAACTTTGTAGTGGTGTATAACAGCAAATGCGACCTGCAGGTACGCGAAGTTAACGTGATAAAAACCGTTGACGACATTACCTATATAGCTGCAGGACTGAAGCCCGGTGATAAGGTGATATCAAAAAGCCAGCTCTTGCTTTATAATGCATTAACGGAAGACTAACTCCTGCAGCCCTCCATTGCTCACACAAACATCTCCTTAAAAAAGGATACGTGCTAAAGAACCTTCAAAATCATGGATAAGCTAATTAAAAACATAATATATTTCTCGCTCAGACACCGGGCAATGGTATTCTTCCTTACCGCTGTACTGGCCGCGCTTGGGGTATGGAGCTATCTCAACACTCCCATAGAAACCTTTCCGGATGTTACAAACACCCAAATAATTGTAATAGCGCAATGGCCCGGCCGAAGCGCAGAAGAAGTAGAAAAGATGATAACCGTCCCGATGGAAACGGTTTTAAACTCGGTACAAAAAAAGGTTAACCTGCGCACAACTTCATCATTTGGCCTTTCATACGTACGTATCATTTTTGATGATGATGTAGACGATTCTTTTGCACGTCAGCAGGTGTTAAGCCGTTTGCAAAACGTAGATCTGCCTGAAGGCGTTAAGCCCGAAATGGAACCGCCCTATGGCCCTACCGGCGAAATTTACCGCTATACGCTCAAAAGCCGGACAAAGACCCTGCATGAGCTTACCGCCATTCAGGACTGGGTGTTGGATCGTCAATTTAAATCTATTGACGGTGTTGCAGATGTTAACAGCTTTGGCGGCGAAGAAAAAACCTATGAAGTGAGTGTAAACCCATCCTTACTGCAAAAATACGGCCTCACGTCGCTGGATGTATTTAACGCCATTAACCGCAGCAATATAAACGTTGGTGGGGATGTGATTGAAAAGAATGATCAGGCTTTTGTAGTGCGCGGCATTGGCTTAATAAACAACATTAGCGAGATAGAAAACATCATCATAAAAAACGTTAATAACGTGCCCATCCTTGCAAAAAACATTGCTGATGTTAAAGAGAGCGGTTTACCAAGATTGGGGCAGGTTGGCCGAGACCGGAATAACGATGTTATAGAAGGCATTATTGTTATGAGGAAAGGTGAAAACCCGGCTGAAGTGTTAACCAGGATTCGCGAAAAAGTAGCCGAACTTAATAACAATGTGTTGCCGAAAGACGTGAAGATAGACACCTTTTACGACCGAACCAACCTTATAGATTTTTGTACCGAAACCGTTATACATAATTTACTGGAAGGTATAATATTGGTTACGGTTATTGTATTCCTGTTTATGGCCGACTGGCGCACGACGCTGACCGTTGCTATAATTATCCCCCTTGCGCTGCTTTTCGCCTTTATGTGTATGCGTATAAAGGGCATGACGGCCAATCTCCTTTCGATGGGAGCGGTTGACTTCGGGATTATCATAGATGGTGCAGTGGTAATGGTAGAGGGCATTTTTGTAGCGCTCGACCATCGGGCAAGGGAAGTAGGTATGCAAAAATTCAACGGCCTGGCAAAATTAGGCTTGTTTAAGAACGTGGGCGCCGAAATGGGCAAAGCTATATTCTTCTCCAAGTTAATTATAATCACGTGCCTGATCCCAATTTTTGCCTTTCAAAAGGTAGAAGGCAAGATGTTCTCGCCACTGGCCTATACCTTAGGGTTTGCTTTACTGGGGGCATTACTGTTCACGCTTACACTAGTACCTGCGCTTGCCAGCATTCTACTAAAAAAGAATGTACGTGAGAAGCATAACCCGGTGGTGCTGTTTTTTGAGAACGGCATTCGCAAAATGTTTGCCTTTACCTATCGCAATCAAAAGTTAAGCCTTATAGTAGCATTCAGCTTTATGGCAGTAACCTTCTTTTCGGCTAAATTTTTAGGTACAGAATTTCTTCCGCAGCTAAATGAAGGTGCGCTTTGGGTTACTGCTCAACTGCCAATGAGTACCTCATTGGAAAGCTCAGTAGCCGTTACAAACAAAATGCGCCAGGTTTTATCAACCTTTCCGGAAGTTAAGCAAACCCTCTCACAGGTAGGCCGTACAAACGACGGCACAGATCCTAAAGGCTTCTTTAATGTGCAGATACAGGTGGACCTTTTACCTAAAGATAAATGGAAACGAAAGATATCACAGGAGGAACTTATTGCCGAAATTGATAATAAACTGAGCCAGTTCCCTGGCATAATATTTAACTACTCGCAGCCTATTATAGACAACGTTGCAGAGGCTGTCGCCGGGGTGCCGGCATCAATGGCGGTTAAAATATTTGGACCGGACTTTACAGTGCTTGATCAAAAGGCAGACTCCGTGATGGCAACCCTCAAGAATATAAAAGGGGTTGAAGATTTGGGTATTTTAAAGAACCTTGGCCAGCCGGAATTCAGAATAGAGCTAGATCAGCGCAAGATGGCCTTGTACGGGGTTTCTACAGCGGACGCTAATGCCACCATAGAGATGGCAATTGGTGGCAAAGCAGCCACTCAGCTTTACGAAGGCGAACGTAAATTTGATATCCGGATACGTTACCAAAAACAGTATCGTGACACTCAGGACAAAATAGAAAACCTGATGGTACCAACACTTAACGGATCAAAAATTTCAATTAAAGAAATTGCCACTATTACCACGCAAACAGGGCCCGCGTTTATATACCGTGACAACAACACGCGCTATATAGCTGTAAAATTCTCTGTACGGGGCCGTGACCTTGGCAGCACCATTGCCGAAGCACAGCAGAAAGTGAATCAGCGTGTAAAATTAGGCAGGGGTTATTCTTTCACCTGGAACGGAGAGTTTGAAAACCAGATACGCGCATCAAATACCCTTGCACACGTGGTACCTATCTGCTTGCTCGTCATCTTCCTTATCCTGTACATAACCTTTGGCAATGCCAAGGATGCAGGTTTGGTGATCATGAACGTACCGTTTGCACTTATAGGTGGTATACTGGCATTGCATATCACCGGCATAAACTTTAGCATATCAGCAGGCATTGGCTTTATAGCGCTGTTTGGGGTTTGTATACAAAATGGCGTTATTCTAATTTCAGTGTTCCGCAAGAACCTGCAGGAAGGTATGCAGCTTGACGAAGCAGTGCTCAGCGGCGTAGTGTCACGCGTACGCCCTGTGGTTATGACAGCGTTAATGGCGGCAATCGGATTAATGCCTGCAGCTATATCTACGGGTATCGGTTCCGAAACGCAAAAGCCATTGGCAATAGTAGTAATAGGCGGGCTTATTACTTCCAGTGTACTTACGCTGCTTATTCTTCCTATAATTTATTCCGTAGTTTACAGGTTCCTTCATAAACGGGAGAACCGGAAACTACTTAAGAAAATAGGCGCTATAAACGCCTAGTTCTAGATAGTGTTAATGTGGGAGGGTGGCACAGCAATGTGCCGCCCTTTGTTATTAAGCTTTATTCACTAATGTATATTATTGCATGTTTGAGATGAGCTTATCCTTCTTTTTGCGTGCCCAATGTTGGTATTTCCAATAAGCAATCACTTTAGAGTCCGAAGTTAATTTCAGTCATCAACTTATAAAATACAGAACTTCATCAGTACTACCGGGCAACACAATGTCAGGCTGTTGCGTAAACCCTAGCTTCAGTAAAACATTTACAGATCTTGTGTTTCCAGGTGTAACAATTGCGCAAAGTGACGGAATCTTCAATACCGAAACAGCATGCCTATAAACAGCCAAAGTTATTTCATGCGCATAGCCTTGGCCATAAGCATCGGGCATTAAGGCATAACCAATGTCTGGTGTGGGTAAAGTGTCCCGTTTTATGATGCCGCACAAACCAATTGGGATAGAAGTTGCAGTAAGGCTCACCAGCCACAGGCCATACCCGTTTTCAAGATAACTTTTTACCGGGCCGTTGAGGATGTAGCGCTCAGCATCGCTGATAGAACGGACACCTTTGTCGCCAATATACTTGAGCCAGCCCGGCGAATTAAGCAGGGCTACAATAAAGGGAGCGTCTGATAAGGTAAGCTCACTTAAGGTTAAGCGTTCGGTTTGGAGGATAATAGCCACATTTACAAGGCTGTGCTAATCTACACTAACGGTTAAACCTTCCTGCTGGAGTATTTTACGATAGATCTCCATCTCGGTAAATGAGCCTTCGAGTACAGCACATTTACCATCGTTATGAACCTTCCAGGCTATCTTTTCGGCCTGAGGTTCAGAATAGTCAAGGTACTTCATCATGCAATGAATAACGTGGTCAAATGTATTATGGTCATCGTTCCACAAAATAAGGCGGTGCATCTCTTTCAGCCCGGCCAATACCTCTTCTAGCGTGAAGGTCTCTTCCTGTACTTCGGTTGGCATATCTACAGCAAATTTACTCAAAAAAGCGTAGTTGAAACAGATAAAATCCGCGTTAGCATCAAATTATTCAACATTATACCTGTATACCTGCCTGCCCACATTGCCTTCGCTGTCAATACCTTCAACTACCACACGGTATTTACCCCTGCTACCTGCATTAAAGTATTCAAAAGCGGTTTTCCCGTCAGCACTGGTTGTTACGTTAGGGTTCCAGTAAATGGTGGTGCGCAGATCTGCGAGTTGTTTGTTCTCTTTAGGTGCGTCATACCTGGGTGAGTAAAAGGTGCGCGCTTTGTAATATCCTTTAGGGTAAAAAGCCTTTATGCCCCGCCCGGTTATCGGCCCGGCGTAAGTCTCAGGCTCGTCGCCTCGCTTTGTAGTAATTACAATAACACCGTTTGCCGCTCTGCCTCCGTAGATACCGGCAGTACCGGCGTTTCGCAGCACTTCTATACCCGCTACATCATTTATATTGATGGTGTTGATGAAATCGCCTTGTACATACACCCCATCTAGTATCACCTGCATTGGACGATACCCACGCGTTGAATATGGGATGCCATTTCTGAATATTACGCCGAGCAGACGGCCCTGCAGGCAGTCTGCCAGGTATACACACCCGTAATTACGCATGTCATGTGCAAGCAACACCTGGTCGGCATTGCCCGGGCCATTAAGATTTGCGGAATGCTTAAGTGCCTGCTTCTTCTCCCGGATGACTACCTCCTGCAATGGGATAACATGGTTGCCAACATTATACTGCCGCTGTGCAACATACAATGCCTTTGCACTTTGGCTGTAAACTGTTAGCTCATTATGTATGTCTATCGAAAGGTCAGGAGCAATTTTACCTGTACTTTTCGAAAGAGGGGCTATCGAGTCCAGATGAATTACTACATCGCGCTTATTTTTCGCGTTGCGTGCCTGTACTATTAAGCGCAGGCTATCATCAAAAGCCAGGTTGGTGAATGAAAACCGTCCATTAGCATCGGTAAGCGTGTCTAGTGTGTAATCTATATTATCAATGTCTATTACCTCAACTTTACCTCCCGCAACAGGCTTCCCATCAGGACTGGTAATGGTACCAGATATTTGTAGCGCTTTCTCGAGGTTATAGGTATCCTGTTGCGAACTGCCGTTTATAACTTCCCTCCAGTCAAAACGGTGATAACCTTGCGTTAGCATCAGCAGGTCCAACTCGGTCTGAACTTTATTTGTTTGGCTATTGAAATAATATGCTGGTTGTTCCACATAGCCGCGAAGGTCTGATGTAAGTAAAAGGCTGGCCAAAATGTTATTTTCTGTGTTTTCGTTTACCGGTACTTTGCTCTCGTCAGTTACAGACACTGAAAAGTTGCCTGCTACAGGTTTGCCGTCGTTGGTAGCAATTACCCCTATTTTCACCTTTTGCCTTGGTGAATAGCTGTTACTTGCAGAAAATGTCAACGCCAACTTGTTATTGTTGATGAACACCAGCCTTTCGTTCAACGGCTCGCCGCCGGCAGTAAACAGTGTGAACCGCGCAATGCCGGACGGGAACTTCTCTTTGCTTATTGTGGTTGTGAATGCTGTACTACCCGGCTTACCTGTTGAAGAAAAATATATCCTGCCACTACTTTGCCCAACTAAGGTAAGCGAAGGGGCTGATGCACTATTGGTTATTGTGCGCGATGCCGAGATATTCACAGTTACATTAGGCCCATTATCAGTAACAGTCATTACGTAACCCCTATCCTGCACCTTGGAAAGCGGTACGGTCATTTGCGTACCATCACTCGTGGTTATCCTGGCCACGTAACTGCCCCCAGCTACGGGCGTAAGGTTAAACTTACCCATGCCCAGATGTGTACTGTTGAATGACGCGACCTGCTTGCCCTGTCCATCCACAACAACGCCATGCACATCTGCACCTAAGCCATTTGACCCCACGGCTTTAAACGCCACCTGGGATGGGAGACCATTTACCAGGTAACCGCTCTCCGGGAAAAACTGAATATCTGGTTTAATTGATTGCTTGTTATCTGAACCCGCAGCAACAGTTATGTTTCCTGAAGGACCTTTAGAAGCCATTCCACTCAGGATAGTAAATGCATGGTCGAAGAAGTACTCGTTGCCGGCATTGCGCATATAATTGGTATACGCCCGAATGTGATAGTTACCGCCTCGCAGAGTATCAGGCAGGGCAAAGTCACCGGCAGCAACACCGTTTGCAAGCTGCAACTTTATCGATTGCTTGGTAACATTACCAGCGTCCAGCAGGTCAACATTCACTACACCACTTAGGGTCGATAGTCTATGATCCGGTCCGGCAACTACGTAGGCCTTAAACCAGATATCGTCGCCGGCGGCGTAATAAGGTTTATCAAACTGGAGGTAAACTTTTTCTACAGGGTGAGCAGAAACCCACCTGTCCAATTGCTGGCGGATGCGGTCTATCGGGTCCTCAACAGAAACAAAACTGTATGTGATAAGCAGTGCCGCGAGTGCCGCAATGCATGCAAGAAAACGTCTGTAATTCATAATTGTATAAGCGTGCTGTATATAACGTTAAATACCTGCACTACTTATACATACAGCCCGGTTTAAAACTTGTTTTTCCACATCATGCTTTCCACGGGGCGTGTGGTAGGCTTGTTGTATTTGGCGTTACTTTTGGTGTTATAAAAGGTCTCTATCTCCCCTTCTACCACAAAGTAAATTAGCTGGCCTATTGGCATACCGGGGTATACTTTAACTGGCTGCGTACATGATATCTCCAGCGTCCACGTATTGCAGAAACCTACATCACCCTTACCGGCTGTAGCGTGAATATCAATACCAAGTCTTCCCGTGCTCGACTTACCTTCCAAAAAAGGTACATGGCCATGAGTTTCGGTATACTCTACTGTTACGCCCAAATAAAGGGTGTTTGGCTGAAGCACAAAACCTTCTTTCGGTATTTCAAAATTTATGATCTCATTGTGCAGTTTTGCATCTAACACGCGGTCTTTGTAGGTGGCAAGATGCTTGCCTAAATGCACATCGTAAGAGTTGGTGCCGAGGTGCTCGCGGTTAAAAGGTTCTATTATAATACTTCCCTTTTCTATTTCTTCGAGGATGCGCTTGTCTGACAGGATCATTATGGCTATTTATTGAGGGACTAAAAATAGCGCTAATTGCTGTTGCAGGCAATTTTTGTTCTGCACATTAGCTAATAAGTTTTCCTCAAAAATAGCCCGATCAGATGTCTCTGCAGGAGTTATCTTACAACGTTTTGCGTCTGCATTGCACTACCGTGTATCTGGAGTTTACGGCAGCTTTCGCTTAGCGCCACAGCTATAAGTATTACAGCAGCTATGTATATTTTTTTCATTGTGATGATATAAAGTGTTTGGTACGGATATGACGTATACTTACGATGATTTGTTACACCCGGAGCTGAACGGATAACGAAATATTATATTTGTTTGATACAAGTTTGTTTAGGTTTTTGCACTTTTACTTCATGGCTATTGCGTACCGGCACCAGGTAGATGATGATACTGAATTTGCTTTATGGCGGATAGAAGAAGGTGCCGACGAGCTATATAACCAGCTGCAGCTGGACGACCACGAAAAGGCCTTTACTAAACAGCTAAGCGCAAGCAAGCGCTACCTGCATTGGCTGGGCACCCGCGTACTGCTTCGCAAGATGTTGAAAACGGATGAATACATTGACTGCAAGGTAGACGCTCATGGTAAACCTTACCTGGTTACTTTACCCTACCATATATCATTAAGCCACTCTTTTGATTACGCTGCTGTAATGATCAGCAAAACAAGTCCGGTTGGAATTGACATTGAGCAAATAAAGCAGAAGGTAGAGCGGATTGCCAATAAATTTATGAACCAGGATGAACTTGCCGGCATTAACGAACGCACAAAAATACAACAGCTTTATGTAGCCTGGTGTGCTAAGGAGGCCGTTTACAAGTGTCACGGGCAGAAAGAAGTATCTTTTCTGGACAATATCACGTTAAAGCCGTTCTCTTTTGAAGGGCACGGCATTGTAGATGTAAGCCTTGCCAAGGCTGATATGCATATTGATTACGAGGTTAATTACCTGCAATACGATGATTATATGATTGGATACGTAAAGGGATGAGCAGGAAGAACAAACAAGTTGTTTTACAAGATTGGGGCCTTACCGACTATAAAGAAGCTTGGGAAAGGCAGGAAGCAATCTTCGGCGAAACCGTAAAGTTAAAGACTGAGATACGCAACCGGCAAGTACTGACAGGAGCAGGAGGAGAACCGGCCGAAGAGCCGCTTACGCCTAATTACCTTATTTTTGTAGAACACCCTCACGTGTATACGCTGGGCAAAAGCGGCAAGCCAGAACACCTGTTATTAGACGCAAATGGATTAAAGGAGAAAAACGCGGTATACTACCCTATTAACCGCGGTGGCGATATTACTTATCACGGCCCAGGCCAATTGGTGAGCTACCCGATACTCGACCTTGACAATTTCTTTACTGATATACACTTGTATTTACGCACGCTTGAAGAAGCCGTGATCCTCACCCTTGCAGATTACGGATTGCAGGCTGGACGCTATCCCGGCTATACTGGTGTATGGTTTGATGCAGATAACGAAAAGGCCCGAAAGATCTGCGCAATGGGGGTGCGCTGCAGCCGGTGGGTTACCATGCACGGTTTGGCGTTGAATGTTAATCCTGACCTAGATTACTTTAAGAACATTGTGCCTTGCGGAATTGACGACAAGAACGTGACGAGTATGCAGCAGGAACTAGGCCGGGAAGTAAACATAAAAGAAGTTCAGGAAATCCTTACCAGACATATTTCCGTATTGTTTGGTATGGAGATCATATGAAATCATTTACCTTATTGGCCCTGATAATTGCCATGACCGCGTGCGGAAAATCACCTTCACCGGTAATAAATACACAAGCTACAACTATGCCCGGAAAACAACCCTTAACCTACCTGGCACTCGGTGACAGCTACACCATTGGCGAAGCTGTCGATCTGAAGCAGAATTTTCCAAACCAACTTGCTACGCAACTAACGGCTGCAGGATATCCTACCGATGCGCCTGCCATTATTGCACGTACGGGCTGGACCACCGGTGAGCTTATTAGCGCTATTGAAGCAGGCGATACAAAGGGCAAAACATATGATATTGTAACCTTACTTATAGGCGTGAACAACCAGTACCGCGGCTGCAGCAAAGAAGATTACCGTAAAGAGTTTGTACAACTCTTACAAACCGCGATAGATTACGCTGGCGGTAACAAGGCACATGTTTTTGTATTATCCATTCCTGACTGGGGCGTGACACCTTTCGCAAACAGCCGCGACCGGCAGCAGATTGCGAAGGAAATAGATGAGTTTAATGCGATCAACGCTGCAGAAACCGTAAGTTCAGGGCTCAGTTACACAAACATCACTCTTATATCTAAGAAAGCATCTGCAGATACTAACCTTACCGCCAATGACGGATTGCATCCCTCTGCAGTAATGTACAGCCTGTGGGTAGAGCAGCTACTACCCGCTGTTAAAAGCCAGCTGCAATAATATGAACAGGGTATTGCTGTGTTTAATCCTGGCATTTACCACGGCAGCTGTTAAAGCTCAGCAACTTGTAGCCGTAACCGACTCCCTTAGCTATTTGGCGATGGGCGACTCGTATACCGTTGGTCGGCTAATGCCACTTGCACAAACGTTCCCGTTCCTGTTAGCAGCTAAATTAAACAGCAAGGGAATCAAAACTTCAAGGCCTGTTATAGTAGCTCAAAATGGTTGGCGCACGGATGAACTTTTGAAAGCTATTAAAGATACAAGCATAAAACACACCTATGATTTTGTCACCCTATTAATAGGCGTTAACAACCATTACCAGAGAAAGCCAATTGAAGTTTATCGTACAGAGTTTAAACAACTTTTAGATTCCGCCATTGCCTACGCCAAAGGAAATGCAATACATGTTATTGTTCTCTCTATCCCTGATTGGGGCGCCACCCCGTTTGCAACCGGTCGTAATCCACCTAAAATTGCGGCTGAGATTGACGCCTATAACGACATAAATAAAGAACTCACCAAAATAGCCGGTGCCAATTACATTAACATTACCAGCCTTACACGAGATGTCGCCGACAGTCCGGATATCTACGCGCCGGATAAGCTGCACTATTCCGGAAAAATGTATGGCTGGTGGGCAGACAAAGCTGCTGCCATAGTTAAAAAGATGATTAATTGACAGCTGGTTAAAGCAAAATTCCGCCCAGATCTGCAGGTGAATAGTTGATGGACTTGAGCGTTTTATTATCGTTAGTACGATAGATTAGGTATAAGCCATCCTCTTCTTTATGGTGAGATTCGCTGCCATCCTTAGCTTTGTAATGAGCAATGGTTTGTTCAGCCTCCTCAATAGTTTTGCACGCTTTACTCATGTTTGAGCGATGAACCTCGTCAAACAACTCCTTAAACTTTTCTCCTAAACCAAACTCAAGTATAGCTCCCGCAAGTACGTATTGAATATCGCACAAGGCATCGGCAATTTCCACCAGGTTGTTATCTGCAATGGCTTCCTGTAGTTCATTCACTTCTTCCGCCAGCAAAGATACCCGCAACGCGCAGCGCTCTTTGGAGGGAATAGCCGGACTATCAACCACCGGATGTTTAAATGTTCTGTGAAATTCGGCAACCTGATTTAAAGCGTTTGGCTCTTGCATGGCGTTTTATTTAGTGCGGAAAGTTAGGTAAATGAGATGTTTTGTAAGTGTTCAATTTATCAACAGCTTCTGATCACCCTACATGGGTTACCCGCCGCAAATACGTTATCCGGGATATCTTTCGTTACCACACTGCCTGCGCCAATAGTGGTATTATTACCAATAGTTACGCCGGGGCAAATAATTGCGCCCCCGCCTATCCATACATTGTCCCCAATGGTTATCGGCTTGGCAAGTTCAGGACCTTTAATGCGTTCGCTTGCCTGCAGCGGATGATAGGCTGTATATATCTGCACACATGGGCCGGCCATAAAGTTATCCCCTATAGTAACCATAGCGCAATCCAGTATCACGCAGTTAAAGTTCATGAAAAAGTTTTCGCCAACCTGTATATGGGTACCATAATCGCAATAGAATGGCGGCTGTATATCTAGTGTGCTGCACTCTCCAAGCAACTGTTTTAATATGGCGGTGCGAGGTTCCAACGGTTCAGCAATCATCTGATTGTATTTGCTCAGCAGCATCCGGGCACGGCTGCGCATATCAACAAGCTGCTGATCGCCGGCCACGTACAGTTCACCGTCGAGCATTTTTTGAAGTTCGGTTTTCATAAACGAGAATTAAAACTCATTCTAAATATATCATTTATAAATTAATTTATATTTATCAAATGAGTAGAGCATCAAGCAGAATAAAAAAACGAAAGAAAGGAAAGGAAATAGTAAGCAGCATCAACGAACAGCAATCAAACTGTTTGATTATACACTATTCATGCGAAAGCTTTTACAATATCACTGATGGGAGAACTCCTCGTGTAACATCTATTGCAGTAAAATATTTTGATACTGGTCAAACTAAATCTTTTTCAATTCACAAGATTGCTGAAACTAAAAATGTTGCATTTAATTTAATCGCTGACAACTATGATGAGTTGGAAAAAGTAATGCTCGACGAGTTCTATCAATTCGTTGATAGTCATAAACGAGCTAAATGGATCCATCTTAATATGCGTGATATTAACTATGGATTTGAAGCAATTGCTCATCGATATTCGGTCTTAGGAGGAATACCTATCAATATTGAAGACTCTGCGAAAATTGATATTGGTAAATTACTTATCGATATATATGGTAATAGTTATATTGGTCATCCTCGAATCGAAACGCTTTGTCGGAAAAACAACATTACTATGATTAATTTTTTGACTGGCGCAGAAGAGGCAGAAGCTTTCAATAATCGAGAATATGTAAGATTACATCAGTCTACCTTGAGAAAAGTAGACAATATTCATAACATAATAACTCGAATTCATGAAGACGATTTAAAAACGAATAGTAACTTACTTAAACTATATGGCTTAACTCCCCAAAGTTTATTTCAAATAATTCAAGAAAACTGGATTTTGTCGTTGATTGTGTTTCTTTTGGGCATAATTATTTCAACATTAATAGGAAAATTACTTTCATAGCTCTGACCTCAACATTCCGGCAAACTGATAGGGATATTTATAGCAAGTCCCCCGTCGCTGGTTTCTTTGTATTTGGAGTTCATGTCCAGTGCGGTTTGCCACATGGTTTTTACAACCGCGTCAAGGCTTACCTTAGCTTTGTCCGGGTTACTCTGCAATGCCAGCTGACTTGCGGTAATAGCCTTTATAGCGCCCATGGTATTGCGTTCTATACAAGGCACCTGTACCAATCCGCCAATAGGGTCGCACGTCATACCCAGGTGGTGCTCCATAGCAATTTCGGCAGCCATCAAAACCTGGCGTTGGCTACCGCCAAGCACTTCGGTAAGTGCCGCCGCAGCCATAGCTGATGACACGCCAATTTCTGCCTGGCACCCGCCCATAGCAGCAGATATGGTAGCCCCCTTTTTAAATATGCTGCCTACTTCAGAAGCAGTACAAAGGAACTGTATAATACGCTCCTCATCAAAGCCGTCGCAAAAGCAAATAAAATATTGCAGTACCGCCGGGATCACCCCTGCAGCACCGTTAGTAGGCGCGGTAACTACCCGGCCAAAGGAAGCATTCTCTTCATTTACGGCAAGGGCAAAACAGCTTACCCAATCTAATATGCTTTGGAAACTGTTGCCGGTTTGGCGTATCGCAATAACCCAGCCTGTGTAGTCGTTATAAGTTCTGCCATTTATAAGCCGCTTGTTCAGGGCAGATGCACGGCGGGCAACATTAAGCCCTCCTGGCAGGCTGCCGGTAGTATGGCAGCCGCGATACATGCATTCCTGCATTACCTTAAATATATTCAGTATTCCGTATCTGGTTTCTGCTTCCGGTCGCCACGCTAGTTCGTTCTCCTGTACTACTTCAGATATTTTTAGGCCGGTTTTAAGGCACCAGTGCAGCAGGTCGCCCGCGGTGTCTATCGGGAAAGGTAGGTCAACTTCTGCACGTTGTTGTGTTTGGCCACCTTCCTTAACCACAAAGCCGCCACCTATAGAGTAAAACGTGGCAGTAATTGCTTTACCCGTACTTAAGAATGCCTGGAAGGTAACCGCGTTTGGATGATAAGGCAGGCTCTCTGTAAACAAAAAGATCATGTCGTCTTCATAATGAAAACTGATCAATTTTTTACCGGCCAGTAGCAAAGTATGACTAAGATTTATTCCGCCTATCTTACTATCTATTTTATCCACCTCAAATGTTACCGGGTCATCACCGCTAAGCCCCAGCAAAATGGCAATATCGGTACCGTGGCCTTTCCCCGTTTTCGCAAGAGAACCATAAAGCAGCACCTTAACCTCCACAACGGCAGATAAAGCATCCTGCTGCTCTATTATGTGCAGAAACTGCTGGGCAGCACGCCACGGGCCAAGCGTATGTGAACTTGACGGGCCAATGCCTATCTTAAACATATCGAAGACGGAAATCTGCTCTCTCTGCATTTGTGCAAAACTACTGATACTAACAGAATATTTTTTGATTAGTATGTATTAATTCAGATCGAATAAATAACTTGAACGAAAATTTAAACATCAATCTTATCATCTATGGAAACTTACGATTCAGGTTCAGGCGGTGCCATTTTTGCTGTGATGGCGGCAATTTTTTCTATTCCAATGCTTATCATTTGGATCATCAGCATTGTTGGCATGTGGAAAATGTATGAAAAAGCAGGCAAACCCGGTTGGGCTGCTATAATCCCGATCTACAACATTATTGTGTTACTGGAGATCATTGGTAAACCGCTTTGGTGGTTTCTATTGCTGCTTGTGCCTTGCGTAAATATCATTTTTGCCGTGTGGATGATAAATCTGTTAAGTAAAAGTTTCGGACAAAGCGAAGGTTTTACTATCGGACTACTGCTGCTTCCGTTTGTTTTCTATCCGCTATTAGGTTTCGGCAACTACCGCTATGTTGGGCCTGCAGGTGCGGGCGCAGGAGCAGCCGGCTTTAAACCGTATGATCCGGCAGACAATTACCGGGATCCTTTTAATACACCACCGCCCCCGCAAGTTTAATGCTTAATAGTTTATATATCCCCTGCAACCTCGTACTATTTGGTGCATGGCTGCAGGGGTATTTACTTCCCTGTCCTTTTAAATTTCTTACCGGGATAGATTGTCCGGGCTGCGGGTTCCAGCGTTCGGTATTAGCCCTTCTTCAGGGCAATTTACATCAAAGCTTTATATTGTATCCTGCTACCATTCCTTTATTAGTGGTATTTGCGTACAGCGGGTTAGAACGGTTTTGGAAGCTGGACGACAACCGTTCGATCATAAAAAAAACCATCTATATAAGTATGGCGTCGGTCATACTTGTCAGTTACTGCCTTAAAATGACGCATACTTACCTGCATTAAATAACTTCAGCACGGGCAATCTGATGCGTATAGTCCTTAATTATGGTTTGCAAAAACCGCAGGTCATTCATTTCAGCCGGTGGAGCAATGCCAAGGTGCTTTTTTATTCGCTGGGCCATATTATAAACCACTACGTTGTTATCTGTTTTAATGTAAGTATTTATCACTTCGTTCACCAGGTCTATATCTTCACCGCTAAGTTGGGCAGTTTCCGGAAATAGTGGTATATAATTATCTTCCGCAGCAACAAATGCGATCTGACTCATATTGGTACGCGGCTGTGTTTTTATAACGATAGTCCCCGCTACCAGGTCGCCTAATCGCTGTACTTTCGTACTTATTGCAGCCGTTACTAAAGCCACGGAGCCCGCAGTAAGGCCAAAATCTATAATTCTCAACAGCCACCTTAATAAATATTGGCTTAGCCTGGGCTGTGCACCATCCTGGCTGATCACCCTTACCTTCATTATCTTTTTTCCGATGGACTGCCCGTTCATGAAAACCTCACAAGCGAGGTCGTAAAAAACGTACAGCACTGCATAGATGATAATTACAAACAAACCCGAAAAATCCTGCATGTTAAGGCTGATGCCCAGTATGATAAAAAAGAAGTACAGCACAAAGAATATAGCAAAGTCTATAATGCTGCCAACTATACGTTCACCTAACCCGGCAAGTTCGTAATCAATATCTATATTTTGTGATGTGGTTATCCGTACGGTTTGCATGCAAAGAAATATTTATGCTCAAAATGCCTGTTTTTTATTGAATAATAAAACTTTTGTGATTATTTTAACGCCATAATAAAACCCGGACCGGATTAATGCGCGAACCTATTTTTGTTAAGCAGAACTCTAAAAAATGGGAGCGCTTTGAGTCATCTACCACCAGTGACGCGGATGAACTAGCAGACAGCTTCATACAAATCACAGACGATCTGGCCTACGCCAAAACATTCTACCCAAAATCTAAAACCACTACGTACCTCAACGGACTGGCCAGCAGGTTTCATCAATCCATCTACAAGAACAAAAGCGAAAAGGGCAATCGTTTCATAACTTTCTGGAGGTTTGAGCTGCCGCTATTATTTTATAGCTACCGCAAGCAACTGCTTTACTCATTCACTTTTTCCCTTGTATTTGCACTTATTGGCTGGGTGTCGGCAAAGTATGACGAAAATTTTATCCGGCTGATAATGGGTGATGAGTATGTAGACATGACAAACGCTAATATAGCCAAGGGCGACCCGTTTGGGGTGTATAAACAAAGCGGCGAGTTCTCGATGTTTTTCATGATTGCCGTAAACAATATCTATGTGTCACTTAGCACCTTTGTAAGCGGTATGATTTTTTCAATAGGGACTGTTTATCAATTGTTTCGTAACTGTTTAATGCTGGGTGCATTTGAGTACTACTTTTTCAGTAAAGGACTCGGCATGCAATCGGTGCTGGTGATATGGATACATGGCACACTGGAGATTTCGGCAATTATCATTGCCGGCGCTGCAGGGCTGGTATTAGGCAACAGCTTTTTGTTTCCTAAAACATACACCCGGTTGTTTTCATTAAAAAGGGGAGCAATGGACGGTATGAAGATTGCCGTAGGCCTGGTACCCATATTTATCACTGCCGCCTTTTTTGAGGGCTTTGTAACACGGCACACCGAAATGCCTGCATGGCTCAGTGTTAGTATCCTTGCGTCTTCACTCACATTTATAATATGGTACGTGGTGTTATATCCACGGGCACTCAACAAAAAAACATTGTATGGAACCTCAAATTGAACTGGCAAAAACCCGCGATTTCGGCGAGGTAATTGGCGATACTTTCATGTTTATAAAACAGAACTTTAAAGAACTGCTGAAGAACTATTTTATATTTTGCGGCATCTTCATGGTATTCGGCTGCGTGGCTTTCGCGATGTCACAAGTAAGAATGATGAAGATCATGAATGAGGTGAATATTGAAGGCCCGAGGACCTTCTCATCTATTTCCGGCATTTGGGGTAGCTATACAACAATGATCGTTGTAGGTATATCGGGTTACTGTGCTGGCATTACAACAATACTATGTTATTTAGCTATTTACAAGCAGAAAGGAAATTTAAAACCAACATCCGAGGAGATATGGAACTTTTTTAAATATTATTATTTGCGCGTTTTATTGGCCAGCATAGTAATGGTGCTTTTGCTAAGCTTCGCCTATGCTCTTTGCCTGATACCGGGTGTTTGGCTGTTCCCCATCTTTGGTCTTATATACCCTATTATGATCATGGAGAACACAGGCTTTGGGTTTGCTTTTAGCCGCAGTTTTCAACTCATAAAAGATAATTGGTGGATAACCGCCGGCAGCCTGTTCGTAATCTGGCTTATCGCCTATATAATGTCTATGGTATTTACTATACCTGCATCGGCGGCAAACCTGGCAAGCGCATTTATAACTCCTGGTAAAATGCAGAACCTTTCTTTGGGAAGCATTATATTTTCTGCTATTATGCAGCAGCTTGCTCAACTGATGTTCATTATTCCTACAATAGGCATATGCCTGTTGTATTATAACCTGGTAGAAACCAAAGAAGGCAGCAGCCTAATGGACCGCATTAGCAAGTTCGGCGAGCACAACCCTCAAACCGGCTTTCCAAACGAGGAGTATTAATGTTAAAAGCTGCCTCCCTTTTTATTTTCCTGCTTACTGCAACCCTGAGCCATGCAGCGCCAGATACCGCTAAGGTACACCGCCCGGCTACACTGGTGATTGATACGGGCACAGTTGCGCAACGAACGTTTGACAAGACGGCTATAGAAAAGTTAAAAAGACAGCCGGAGTTCGACTATCAGCAAAACTACTCCGGCCCATCACTTTGGACGCGCTTTTGGAAATGGTTTTGGTCGTTGTTTGAAACGAGCGGTGGCGGAAAAGCTTTGGGATGGTTCCTGATATCTCTTAAATGGTTGATCTTAATAGGCGGACCATTGGTTATTGTGTTAATCATTCTCAAACTTACCGGTATCGACCCATTAAGCATCTTCAGGCGCCAACCTTATACATCTTTAGCCTATTCAGAGTCTGAAGAGAACATACACGAGATTGACTTTGATGCGGAGATTGAAAAAGCCGTTTCAGTTAATAATTACCGGCTGGCTGTAAGGCTGCTATACCTGCGCTGCTTAAAACAACTAAGCGACAGCGAATTAATCAACTGGCAAATAAATAAGACAAATACCAATTACATAAACGAGTTAACTGATAACATCCAAAAAGATACTTTTAAACAGCTGACGCGACAGTTTGAATATGCATGGTACGGCGACTTCCTAATAACTGCCGAAAGCTACCGTAAGATAAGCCAAATGTTTAACAACTTTAAAAGCAATGCCTCATGAGAGATTTTAAGATCTACATAAGTATAGGTATTGCATTGTTGTTGGTATATGTGGTTGCTCAGTACAACAAACCAAACCCAACAAGTTGGGACACTACTCTACAGTACAACGATAAGATCCCCTTTGGTACATACATCCTGTATAATCGCTTAAACGACATCTTCCCCGCTGCTACGGTCACCCGCACCAACAGGAGCGCCTATCGCGTGTTCAATGATAGCACGATGGTGCCCGGCAACTATCTTATTACAGCCAAAGCCGTCAACTTCAGCAAAACCGATTACGCAGCGATGGTGAAATTCATTAGCAGAGGCAATTCGGTACTCATCAGTACATTTGACATGAGCGATGCCCTTGCTGATACTTTGAAACTCAGCATCAGCAACGAGTTCGGCAAGCATTCTCCATTTCTGAATTTCACCAGCCGTAAGGTAAATAAAGATCTTGACTATCAATTTGACAAGCACATAGCCGACCAATACTTTAGTAAGTTTGATACGGCTAAAGCAGTTGTTTTAGGCCGTAACGAATACGGCAACAGTAACTTCATCCGGTATCGTTATGGTAAAGGCAACTTGTTCTTATTCGCAAATCCGCAGCTGCTCACCAACTATAGCTTGTTAAAGCCGATGGGTGCAGATTATGCTTCAAAAGTATTGTCGTACTTGCCCGCAAATGTTAGCCATGTATACTGGGACCAGTTCCAAAACCACGACATAGCAGTAAACACATCCCCCATGCGCGTATTTTTTGAGTATGCAGCGCTGCGCTGGGCTTACTACATTGCATTAGCCGGGATGTTGCTGTTTGTTATTTACGAGGTAAAACGCCGGCAGCGCATCATACCTATTGTAGACCCGTTAACCAATAGCACGCTGGAGTTTGTAAACGTAGTTGGCAAGGTCTACTATGAACAACGTGACAACGCCAATATAGCGTCTAAAAAGATCGTGTACTTTTCGGAGCACCTGCGCAACACATTTGGCATAAAAGCGGGAACGTTTCAGCGCGAATTTGTAGATCAGCTCGCAAGTAAAACCGGTATCGACGATCAGTTTGCTGATGAACTGGTGCGGTACATTAACTACCTGCTGCCACAAAGCAAGGTTACCGATCAGGAGCTTATTACATTAAACCAGTTAATAGAAAAATTTCACAAGCAATCCGGCTCATAAATGGAAAACGAAAATTTTGAACAACGTACCGATCTGGGCAGGCTCAGCAACGCTGTCGAGCAGATAAAAGCCACACTGTCTACCATCATTGTAGGCCAGCAACAGGTAATCGATTTAATTATCGCCGGGATATTGGCAGATGGCCACATATTAATAGAAGGTGTGCCCGGCGTTGCAAAAACCCTCACGGCAAAGCTTGTAGCCAAAGCTGTTGACGCACAATATTCCCGCATACAGTTCACGCCCGACCTTATGCCGTCTGATGTGCTGGGTACATCAGTATTCAACCTGCAAACAGCTTCTTTTGAGTTTAAACAGGGCCCTGTTTTTGGTAACATTATCCTGATAGACGAGATTAACCGCGCTCCGGCCAAAACACAATCGGCATTGTTTGAGGTAATGGAAGAACGCCAGGTGACCATAGACAGCCACACTTACAAAATGCATGAGCCATTTATAGTATTGGCTACGCAAAACCCGGTAGAGCAGGAAGGAACTTATCGCCTGCCTGAAGCCCAACTGGACCGCTTTCTTTTCAAGATTGAAATAAAATACCCGTCATTTGAGGAAGAAATAACTATCCTGACACAACAGCATCAGCAAAAAACGCTCGAGCAGGTGAGCGAAGTTAAGCCTGTGCTCTCGGGCAGCGACATTGTTGCTTTAAGGCAGCAGGTGCGTGCGTTGTATGTAGAGCCAAAGATCCTGGCCTTTGCAGCAAGGATAGTTATCGAAACACGAAGTAACCGTTCTATCTATCTTGGAGGATCGCCACGTGCGTCTTTAGCCATTGTTTATGCGGCTAAGGCAATTGCAGCAATAAACGGCCGCGATTTTGTAACGCCAGACGATATTATATTAGTAGCAGCGCCTGTGCTGAGGCATCGCATTATGCTTACGCCTGATAAAGAAATGGAAGGTGTTACGCCTGATGAAGTAATCGCTCAAATTATACAGAAGATAGAAATACCACGCTAAGCTGTTGAAGAAGCTCATTAATCTGTTTTACACCAACTTGTTCTTGACAGGCCGCTTTTTCTTAGCGCTTTCGGCCTGTTCTGTATTCTTTTTATTCGCTTTTTTCTTTCCGTGGCTGGGCATCATACCCGAGTTAACATTTTGGTTACTGGTGCTGCTTATTCTTGTTGATGCTTTGATGTTGTATAGAGTTCGTACTGCTGTATTTGCAAAACGTCATGCACCCGAACGCCTGAGCAACAGTGATGATAATGAATTGGGCATTTATATTGAGAATAGGTATCCATTCACCATTTCGGCAGGAATAATTGATGAGATTCCCGTGCAGTTTCAAAAACGGGATGTTTGGTTTAAAACAACGTTAAAGGCTGGCGAACATAAGCTTATTAGTTATAGCCTAAGGCCTGTAAAAAGAGGCGAGTATGAGTTTGGCAGCATCCGGGTATTTGCAAGATCGCCGATTGGCTTATTAAGCCGCCGCCATAATTTTGAACAAGCCGAAACTCTGCCGGTATATCCGTCTTTTTTGCAGATGCGCAAATATGAACTCATGGCCATTTCTAACCGGCTGAACGAGTTCGGCATAAAAAAGATCAGACGACTAGGGCAAAGCCGCGAATTTGAACAGATCAAGACCTATGTGGCCGGAGACGATCCGCGATCAATAAATTGGAAAGCTTCTGCAAGGCACGGCACCCTAATGACCAATTCCTATACAGATGAAAAGTCTCAGCAGGTTTATTGCATCATCGATAAATCGCGCGTTATGAAAATGCCCTTCGAGGGTTTAAGCCTGCTCGACTATGCCATTAATGCTAGCCTGGTACTATCAAATGTCGCTTTGCTGAAACAGGACAAAGCCGGACTGATAACGGTTGCAGAAAAAACAGGGAGCGTATTGCAAGCGGACAGAAAGCATGCGCAGATTAATAAGATACTGGAGGTATTGTACAAAGAAAAAACACGCTACCTCGAAACTAATATGGAAGCGCTGTACAGCACCATACGCAACGTTGTAAAGCAACGGAGTTTGCTGGTGTTCTTCACCAACTATGAAAGCCTGCCAGCTTTGCAACGGCACCTGCCATTTCTCAAGCGAATAGCGCGGCATCACTTGTTATTGGTTGTATTTTTTGAGAACACGGAGCTAAAACACGTTACCGAGCAGCCTGCAAACGATGTGGAAAGCATTTATGTAAAAACAATTGCTGAAAAGTTTGCCTATGATAAACGCTTGATTGTAAAAGAGCTTGCGGCTAATGGCATACAATCTATACTTAGCACACCAAAAAATCTGACCGTGACTACCATCAACAAATACCTGGAGTTAAAAGCCCGGCAGAAGATTTAAAAAGCATCGGTCGAAAGTACCAGCCTAAGCCATTCCCGGCAGCTTAATGCCAGCAGCTTTTACGTCGTTCACAACTTTTTCCTGCAGTGCTATTTTGGTATGCAGAAAAAATGACGGATCAACCCATACCCTTATTGTAAAATGCATACCATCGGCGTCCAGCGTAAGCACACCCACCCGCGATGCAGGCTCATCTAAAATGTTAGGCGTTTGCTTGATGGCATTGTTTATGATGCCTTTTACCTGCTCTATATCCGCGCCGTAGTTCAGCTTAAAGTCTATATCCAGCCGGCGCTTGCCTTGGCGGGTTATATTAGTGATCACCTCGTTAAACAGCTTACCGTTGGGTATAATAACTGTTTTGTTGTCAGCAGTAAGTATTTCGGTGTAGAACAATTGGATGCCCTGTACCCGGCCATCCTGCCCCTGTGCTATAATGTGATCCTCTACATCAAAGGGTTTTAACAGGAGTATAAGCACTCCTCCTGCAAAATTTTGTAACGTGCCTGATAAAGCCAGACCGGCAGCTACACCTAAGGCACCTACCAGCGTAGCAAAAATGGTTATTGGATAACCCATTACGCTAAGCACCGATATTACCAACAGCACATATAAAGCAGTAATACTTAAACTAAGAAAGAAGGGGCGTAACGATGAATGAACCTCATGCTTGTGCATGCGGCTGGTAAGCTTTGTTCTTAAAAATTTAATGAACCATAAACCGGCGAAGAAAAGTACTATTCCTATTATGAACCGGGGGCCGTTAGTAACCAGCCAAACATGTATATCGTGGTAGAATTCTTTTAGCTCCATAGACGGGGCCAAAATTAAGGATTTTTGATTTAACTATAAATGGCCACGAAGAGCTCCGGGCCTTTAAACAGCACCCACTCCACTATCCTGCTGTGTATCTGCGTCTTCTTGTTTATCAAATGTTTCATAACATAAGCGTATGTTCAAACGCTATGCCTAAGCGTTGCTATAACAATTTGATTACGTAAAATTGTTATAGCAACGCTACAATGAGGTCTAAACCTGGTAGAACACCCTTAAAACCTACATTTTAACCTGGCTCCTACAATAGCAAAAAACATACAAACAAAAAACCCTGTACACTTTTGTGTACAGGGTTTATATAAGGTTTTCTATTCCCGTTAGGGCTTAGAGGGTATTACATCATGCCGCCCATGCCGCCGCCGCCCATTGGAGGCATACCAGCACCACCTTTGTCGTCTTCCGGCTCATCAGCAAGAACACACTCGGTAGTTAACAGCATTGAAGCGATAGAAGCTGCGTTCTCTAATGCCACACGGCTTACTTTAGTTGGGTCGATAACACCGGCGCCAATTAAGTTTTCGTAAACATCGGTACGTGCGTTGTAACCAAAGTCGGCGGTGCCTTCTTTAACTTTCTGCACAACTATAGAACCTTCGATACCAGAGTTCTGGCAGATCTGACGAAGAGGCTCTTCAATAGCGCGACGGATGATCTGGATACCAGTGTTCTCGTCGTCGTTAGCACCTTTCAGTTCGGTTAAAGCAGCAACAGCGCGGATGAAGGCTACGCCACCACCTGCAACTATACCTTCTTCAACAGCAGCACGGGTTGCGTGCAATGCATCGTCAACACGGTCTTTTTTCTCTTTCATTTCTACTTCAGAAGCTGCGCCAATGTATAATACAGCTACACCACCGCTTAATTTAGCAAGGCGTTCCTGTAATTTTTCTTTGTCGTAGTCTGATGTAGTGTTCTCAATTTGAACACGGATCTCACCAACACGGGCTTTGATCTGCTCTGCATCACCGGCACCGTTAACGATGGTAGTGTTGTCTTTATCAACAGAGATTTTTTCTGCCTGGCCTAACATGCTCAGGTCAGCGCTTTCCAGTTTGTAACCGCGTTCTTCAGAAATTACAGTACCACCGGTAAGGATAGCAATGTCTTCCAGCATAGCTTTACGACGGTCGCCAAAACCAGGAGCTTTAACAGCTGCAACTTTCAGTGAACCACGGATCTTGTTTACTACTAATGTAGCTAACGCTTCGCCGTCAAGGTCTTCAGCAATGATCAACAATGGCTTTCCGGTTTGTACTTGTTTCTCAAGGATAGGAAGTAACTCTTTCATTGAAGAGATCTTCTTGTCGTAGATAAGGATGTATGGGTTATCCAATTCTACTTCCATCTTATCGGAGTTGGTTACGAAGTATGGAGATAAGTAACCACGGTCAAACTGCATACCTTCTACAGTTCTAACTTCAGTTTCAGTACCTTTTGCTTCTTCAACAGTAATAACACCGCTGGTGCCAACTTTCTTCATAGCGTCAGCTATCATTTCGCCAATAACTTCGTCGTTGTTAGCAGAAATAGAAGCTACTTGTTTGATCTTGCCGAAATCGTCGCCAACATCTTGTTTTTGTGAACGCAGGTTCTCAACAACAGCAGCAACTGCCTTGTCAATACCGCGTTTAAGGTCCATTGGGTTTGCACCGGCGGCAACGTTTTTAATACCAGCTGTAACAATAGCCTGAGCTAATACAGTTGCAGTAGTAGTACCATCACCGGCAATGTCAGCAGTTTTTGACGCTACTTCTTTAACCATCTGGGCGCCCATGTTTTCAACAGGGTCTTTCAGTTCAATTTCTTTTGCTACAGTTACACCGTCCTTAGTTACTGATGGTGAACCAAATTTCTTGTCGATGATTACGTGACGGCCTTTAGGGCCTAAGGTAACCTTTACTGCATTTGCCAGGGTATCAACACCGCGTTTTAGAGCGTCGCGGGCTTCTACGTTATATTTTACTTGCTTAGCCATTTTATTAAAATGTTTGTATTAGTGAATTAATGATTTAGTGAATGTTTTTGAATTGCTGTTTATCAGTCAATCGTTAATCACTTATTGGTTAAAAACAGCGTAAATGTCAGATTCGCGCATGATCAGATACTCCTTACCGTCAACAGAGATCTCGGTACCGGCGTATTTACCGTATAATACTTCGTCGCCAACTTTAGTGGTCATTGGGATAAGTGTACCTGTGTTGTCGGCATATTTACCCGGGCCCACCGCTACAATAGTTCCTTTTTGTGGTTTCTCCTGAGCAGTTTCAGGAATGTAAATACCAGAAGCGGTCTTAGTTTCGGCAGCAGCAGCCTGCACGACTACCCTGTCTGCACTTGGTTTAATGTTTAATGACATAGTACTAACTATTTTGATTTATAATATTAAGTTTTCGCTGTAGTGTTATCATCAACTATGCCAAGCAGCAAAAATGTGCGCAAATGGCATTTTTTATGATGTATTGGCAGTTATGTTAATGCGAGGTTAAGGCATAAGCGCTAACAAGAATGCACTTGTGTCATGCTGTCAGGCAATGGTCATCAACAAAAAAGGCCTTGAATAATCAAGGCCTTTCAGTATTTCGTTGTGACGTAAAGTTATTTCTTTGGAGCAGGAGCCGGAGTTGTAGCCGGTGTAGTTGGCAGGTTGATTGGTGCTGCCGCAGGCGCTGTATTTGCAGGTTTAGAAGCTTTCTTGATCTGCTCCATCAAAGCAGGATCTTCTGAACGCTGGCCGCCGCCACCTTTAACTGATACGTTAATAACAAGTGATAATACCATTATGGCTATAGCTAAAACCCAGGTACCTTTTTCCAGGAAATCGCCGGTTTTCTGCACACCCATTAGTTGAGATGAGCTTGAAAAATTTGAAGATAAACCGCCGCCTTTAGGGTTTTGGATTAACACGATGAATCCTAAAAGGACACATATAATGATGGTAATGATTATTAATAATGAAGCCATTTATATTGTTATTAATTGGTCTTTTTTTCTAATTGTTCAATCTGGGCTGCAAAGTAAAGCTTTTTTTCCGGAATCTTCAACATCAATTTTTTATAAGTAGCTATGGCTTTATGATATAGCATCTGGTCGCTGTATATGCGTGCCAGCGTTTCGGTCACCAATGCATCCTGATCTTCGGAGCTCTTTTTTGCCTTATTTTCATTATCCAGTTTATCTGCAGATAATGGTTTTATCTGCGGATCGGTCTGTATAAAACGTTCTATAATTACGTCCTCTTTTTTGTTGTGGTCGAATTCAACCTTTGGCGGATCAACAATACCAATGCTGCTAACCGATGTGAGATTTACAATATTTTCGAAATATTGCTGCTGTAATTCATCACCTGATGCCTTTTTTGACTCTTGCATGGTTGCCTCAGCCTGTGCCGCTTTATTTACCGGCTCGGCGTATGGCTGGTTAACGGAAGCATGCTCCTTACGGGTCTTATCCAACCACCACAGGAAGCTGTACGGCATAGTGTCATCGTTATACCTTGCAACTGCGGGTTCTGGTTCGGTTGGTTTGGGCTCTTCAGTTGATGCTTGATGGCTCTTAGGCTCTTCTATCTCGTCTTCGGATGGTTGTTGAGCGGGACTTTCAGGCTCAGCTTGATCAGCATCCTCTGCTACAATTGCGAAACCTGTACGTAACTCATCCAGCTTTTTATCAAAAGAAAGGTAATCTGTAGCGGCAATGTTGCCATAAATAAGGCGCTCTGTTTCAGGATCAAACGGCTGTGGAGTGGAGGTTTCCGCAGGTACCTCCTCAACTAATGAGGATTGCTCCGCAGCTTCATCTGCATCCAAGGCGAACTTATTGGATAATCCCGCAATGCCAATTTCGTCTATGCTGACGATCTCGTCGTAAACCTCGTCATCTATCTCATCCTGTTTATGAAAAACATTTTCTACAGGGTAATCTACTGTCAATTCAGTTGGCTCTACAGGATTTAGTCCGATAGCTTCCATCTCATAAGCAGACAGCGAATGATCATATGTAGGGATGTTAAACTCACTTGATGCAGGGATAGAGAAGGTTGGCGTAGGTTCCCCCTCCAGAACACTTTCAGGCTGGTGAAACGTTGCTTCCCAAATACCTTCATGCCCCATCGTTTCGGTATTGCTGAAGGTTTCGTCCTCAACTACAGGTTCTGCCAGTTTAGACATATCCCACGGGTTGCTTTCCTCTTCTTCCGGTTCACTAACCAGTGGTGCAGGTTCCTGGTAAGGCTCCTCGACAGGTTCAGCGTAATGCTGTTCTTCAGGGTCGTTAGCTACTGCTTCCTCAACATGCTCTGGTAAAGCTGGTGGTAATTCTTCAATTGCCGGTTCCGTTGGTACAACCTCCTCCTGTGCCGGAGCTTCCGTAACTATCAGGCTTTCTTCTGCAGCAACAGGCTCATCGCTTACCGGAGCTTCTTGTGTACCTTCCTGTTCAACAATAACCTCAGTGGTTACTAATGCTGCCGATTGCGCCGGTTCGCTGCTGCCTAATGATTTATTGATACGATCCCTGGAGACAGGTAAAAGGCTGTCCGGATCGTTTATGATCTTGTAAAGGGTTGAAGGGGTGAAATAAACCGAAGCTTTAGCAAGGTCTGAGGGTTCGCCGGTACGGGCGTACATCATTTGCAGCAGTCCGCTTTGCGGGTTGTCCTGCACCAAACGCTCAAGCGCCTGCCTGTGCTGCTGCCCGTTCTCTGCCGGGTTTGCAAGCAGCTCCCACAAAATCTCCTTATATCTGTTCTCCAAGTTTTGATCCACCTGCCCTAAAACTACAAATTGCTTACCAATTATTAAAAGCCCTGTTGAAAATATCGTCGGTAAGCTGCTTGTTTATTTCCTGTATAAGCTGCTGCTCTTGTGATGATATATCGCCCGTGAAATCTCTGGATTTTGTAAACGACTCCTCAAAATTATACTTTTTATTGGCATCGTAAGTGTATTTAACGCTAACCGTAATAGTTAAACGGCTGGCGCCTGCTATTGGTGGGTTGTTAGGATTGGTTGCCTGGATAGACACCGGCGCTATGCTGTAGCCGGTGATCGCACCCGAGAACGTAGCATTTGCCTCACCCCGCACAATGCTTATACTGGTTTGCGTACGAATCCTGTTCTTAAGCGACTCGGTAAACTGCTGGCTAAGTGTTGGTACCACTAACTGCGCATTGTTCTCAAAGAATTGTACGTTGACCGTCTTAAGATCATCAGGGATGGTAGCGCCGTTAAGGGATATTTTATAAGAGCACGAATTAAACACCAGCACAACAGCCGCCAATAACAAACTATTCAGGAAAACCCTTTTACGCATTTGGTGAGGTTATAAATTAAGTTCTTTTATCTTGCGGTACAGTGTACGTTCTGATATGCCAAGCTCATTTGCGGCAAGCTTGCGTTTGCCCTTGTGCTTTTTCAAAGCCTTACGTATCAGGTCCGATTCTTTATCAACCAGCGACAACGACTCTTCTACTTCTTCCGCATCGTGCGTAATATGGAAAGCATCATTGTTGTTGCCGTTATTGGCCGCGTTGTTATTAACGGGCTGTTGCAAAGTAAATTGTGGCTCGGTATGGTTGTTTACAGGCAACTCAATATCCCTGTATAACTGGTTAAGCGTTTGTGTATGGTTGGCATAGTTTGGCGATACACCTCCATGCTCAATAATATCTGCAACCAGCTTTTTAAGCTCGACCATATCCCGCTTCATGTCGAACAACACTTTGTAAAGGATGTCCCTTTCAGAGAAATCTTCCTTTGGCTGCGCATCCAAACGCATTGGCAAATTGCTGCGGCTGGCTTCATGCGGTATATAAGTTAACAAAGTAGGCGCTGTAATTACCCTGTCACGTTCCAGCACAGCCAGCTGCTCTGCCATATTCTTCAGCTGGCGCACGTTGCCGGGCCACGAGTAATTAATGAGTACCTGTTGTGCCTCATCATCAAGCTGAATAGGTGGCGTGCGGTACTTATCAGTAAAATCTGCCGTAAACTTGCGGAACAGCAAGAAAATATCTTCTTTCCGGTCGCGAAGGGGTGGTATGCGCAACGGCACTGTATTTAAACGATAGTAAAGATCCTCGCGGAACTTTCCTGCCTTTACGGCGTCGTATACATCTACGTTGGTAGCGGCGATAACCCGCACGTTGGTCTTCTCTACTTTGGATGAGCCAACACGGATGTACTGACCAGACTCCAGCACCCTTAGCAGGCGGGCCTGTGTACCCAGTGGCATCTCGGCAATCTCATCTAAAAAGATGGTACCGCCGTTAACTGTTTCAAAGTAGCCTTTACGTTCGCCAACGGCGCCGGTGTAAGCGCCCTTTTCGTGACCGAAAAGTTCGGAGTCAATAGTACCTTCAGGTATTGCACCGCAGTTCACGGCAATGAAAGGCCCGTGCTTGCGCGGGCTCATCTGGTGAATAATGTGCGAAAATACTTCCTTACCACTGCCGCTCTCTCCCGTTATTAAAACAGAGATATCAGTCGGTGCAACCTGGTTAGCTATAACTATAGCCCGGTTAAGCAAAGGCGAATTGCCAATTATCCCGAAGCGTTGTTTTATTTCTTGTACTTCCATACCCCCCAGCCCCCTAAAGGGGGAGTTTTTGTGTGTATTTTATTCTATATAGATATTTTCCCTTTATTTACGTCCAATGCGGACGTAACTCCCCTTCAGGGGGTTTGGGGGATAATTCTTCCTATCAGCGTAGCTGTTGTGCAGCGCTCTACCAGCACGTTGGCGTACTGCCCTGGTTTGTAATCTTCATGAACAGGGAAAACCACCATAGCGTTCTTATCACTGCGGCCGGCGTAGTCGTTAGTTGATTTTTTTGAAAAACCTTCTATCAGCACGCGCTCTACCCTACCCAGTGATTCCTGCATGCGCACGTGAGAATACTGCTGCTGCTTGGCAACCACCTCTTTTAGCCTGCGGTGCTTCACTGCCTCCGGTATATCATCAGCATAACGCTTTGCGGCTAAAGTGCCAGGGCGCTCGCTGTACATAAACATATAAGCAAAGTCGTACTTAACGTAATCCATCATACTCAATGTTTCCTGGTGTTCTTCTTCCGTTTCTGTACAAAAACCGGTAATGATATCCGTTGAAATAGCACAGTTAGGGATGATGCGACGGATCGCGTCTATCCTGTTAATGTACCAGTCGCGGGTGTAAGTACGGTTCATCAGTTCCAGCACACGGGTATTACCGCTTTGCACCGGCAGGTGTATGTAGTTGCAAATATTGTCGTACCTGGCTATGGTATACAGCACCTCGTCAGTAATATCCTTCGGGTGCGACGTAGAAAAGCGCACACGCAGGTCGGGGTGTATCAATGCAACCATCTCCAGCAGGCTGGCAAAATTTACTACCTGTACTTCGGCTCCTGCTGTAAGTGCTTCACCATCTTCTGCAGTTGTAGCACTCCACTTGTAAGAATCTACATTTTGCCCTAATAGCGTAACTTCACGGTATCCCTTATCAAAAAGGTCCTTGCATTCTGCCACTATAGAGTGTGCATCACGGCTGCGTTCGCGGCCACGGGTGAAAGGCACCACGCAAAATGAACACATATTATCGCACCCGCGCATAATAGATACAAAAGCGTTGATGCCATTTGTATTCAAACGAACAGGGCTTATATCGGCGTAGGTTTCTTCGCGGCTTAGCAAAACATTTACTGCCCGCTGCCCTCCGTCAACCTGCTCTATAAGGTTTGGCAGATCGCGGTAAGCATCGGGGCCTACAACTACGTCAACCAGTTTTTCTTCTTCTAAAAATTTTGCCTTTAAACGCTCGGCCATACAGCCCAGCACCCCTACTACCATGCCCGGGTTTTTAAACTTGGCACCGGCAAATTCCTTTAAACGGTTGCGTACGCGTACCTCTGCATTTTCCCTTATAGAACAGGTGTTTATGAAGATAACGTCGGCATTGTTAAAATCCTGCGTGGTTTCAAAACCTTTATCAGCCAGTATCGAAGCCACTATCTCGCTGTCGCTAAAGTTCATGGCACAGCCATAGCTTTCTATGTAAAGCTTACGGCCGTTGTGCTTACCGTTCGGCTCTAAAACAAGCGCTTCACCCTGCCTGCTCTCATCGTGCGCCTTATCCTGTATTAAAAACTCCATTCGTAAATTGAAAATTTTTGAACTGCAAAAATACACAATTTCATCAAAAGAATGACAGATTGTCAGCGGGTGGGTAACAAATTAATGTTTGCGTTGTTATAACTCTGAATTACAATACGCCATAAAATGGAAGAACAAGCCCCGGAAAAAAAACGTGTATGAAAATGGCCTTTTATATTGCTGGGGATAGTGGCGGTATTGGCTATAGGCGTTTACTATGCATACAACAAATATGTTGCACAAGACCGCTGGAAACCTTATTTACAACAGGAGTTAAAGTCGCTTATTTTAAAGACTACAGATAGCCTTTACAGTATAGAATACTCGGATTTTGACCTGAACATAGCCTCTGGCGATGTTACGCTTACCAATTTTAAGCTTAAGCCTGATACCAATGTTTACCTTAAAATGGTGGCGAATAAAAAGGCTCCCGATAACCTTTTTACCCTGGGTGTAAAAAAACTGTCGATAAAAAACCTGGGCGCGAAGCGCGCTTACCAGGACAAAATATTGAACATCAAGGACATCACTATAGAAAAGCCGAGCTTAACTGTAGTAAACAAACGCTTTAGTTTTAACGACACGGTTAAAGTAGGCAAACCCAAAAGCCCGTACGAGATCATCAAAAAAACGTTTAAACAACTGCGGATAGACTCAATTTCTCTTAAAGACATCAGCCTTAATTACATTAACCGTAGTGATGGTGCGCCAAAAACCACCGCACTAAAGAACCTGGATATACATATCTCCGATGTATTAATCGATTCCCTTTCCGGCGATGACCCCAACCGGTTCTACTACACCAAAGGTGTTGATGTTAAAGTGAAGAACTATTCGGTGCTTACCGGTAATAAGCTCTACAAAATATCGCTTAAGCAAATCCTCTTCTCTACCGCCAGGCGCAGCATTATACTGGACAAAGTAGCTTACACGCCGCTGTACAGTAAGAGTGGCTTTTATAAAAAGACGGGTAAGCCCGGCGAGCGGTTCACCTTAAACTTTAGACAGATTGCCATTACCGATATTGACTTGCAGCGCTTCTTACGCGACCAAAAGCTTTATGCGGGGGTAATGAACCTAAAGAATGGCTACGTAGAAATTTACAGCAACAACAAATACAAAGGCCCTAAAACAATTAAGATTGGTAAAGACCCTCACCAGGCACTACAAAAAGTAGCGCTGGACATGCGGCTAAAAAGGCTTAACATAAACAGTACAGATATTAAGTACCTGGAGGCAGACGCCAACACAGGCATTACCGGCGAGATATTGTTTAAGAATACCGACGCCGTTATCATGAACCTTACCAATGACCCGGCTGCCAAAAAGGTGAACCCTTTCATGACGGCGCGCATAAACACCCGTTTTATGAATGCCGGCAACCTGAATGTGAACTTCAGGTTTAACCTGAACGCCAAAGATGGCTCGTTTAATTACAACGGCACGCTTGGGAAGTTTAACGGACAAGTGCTTGATAAGCTGGTTAAGCCGCTGGCACTGGTGCATGTGAAATCGGCAGATATCGACAAACTGCACTTTAATGTAAATGCCAACAATTACCGGGCAAAAGGCCAGCTGGAGTTCTATTATCATAATTTAAGCGTTGATCTGTTAAAGAAGCAGGAGGGTGTTAAAGAGCTGCAACGCCAGGGATTGATCTCGCGAGTGGCAAACACCTTTTTTATAGATAATGATAACCCGTCTAAAAATGGTAAATTCAGGCCGGGGCCAATTAATGTAGCCCGCGATCCGCATACCTCCTTCTTCAGCTTTTTATACAAAGGCTTGCTGGATGGATTAAAGCCGAGTGTGGGCTATGATAAAAAGAACGAGAACTTTGTGAACCAGACCGTAGCACAGGTTACCAGCGTGCTTGATAAGTTTAAACAATTTAAAGAGAACCGGAAAAAACGCCGTGAAGAACGCAAAAAAGAAAAGGCGTTGAAAAAGGCTGCCGAAGAAAAAGAAGAAGCTGCTAAAAAATTGAAAGAGGCACAGGAAAAAGCCGAAAAGGAAAAACAAAAGGCAGCAGAAAAGGCCGCTAAAGAAAAGGAAAAACAGCAAAATGGCGGGTAAGTTAATCAGGCATAAATGGCAAAAGGTACTTCTTATTGTATTTACAATTTTACTGCTGCTGGTATTTATACCAGCGCTGCTCATAAACCACTACTGGTCGCCCATCCTGTCTGATAAGGTAAAAACCGCAATACTGGAAAAAACCGACAGCCTTTACCGGGTAGACTACACCAACGCCAGTCTGCATGTTTTAAAGGGCGAGGTAATATTTTATGACATTACCTTAACGCCCGACACGGCAGTTTACCGCCGAAAAGTAAAACAGGGGTTTGGACCAAACAACCTTTACAAGCTGCATGTGAAACGGCTGGTGGTGTCGCACATACACCCTTTTACCCTGTACTTTAAAAAGAAACTGGACATTAGCCGGATAACGTTAAGCGCTCCTGAGCTGGAAGTAAGCTACAACCCGGTGCGGCAGCGCGACACCACTACCAAGGACAAGCGTACCCTTTGGCAAAAAATATCTAAATCGTTAAAGCTGATTCATGTTGGCGATATATACCTTAACGACGTGCAATTTAAATACAAGGATTACTCCGGATCAAAGCTGCAGGTTTCTCAGTTAAAAGAGCTCAACTTAAAAGCTACCGACCTGTTGATAGACTCGGCTACACAGACAGACCGCAGCAGGCTGTTGTACTGCGCAGACATTGGCGCCGAGGTGTACAATTATACAGGCAAATCTGCCGATGGGCTTTATACTTATCATGTAAAATCGGCAAAGCTGTCTACACAAACATCAGCGTTAACACTGGAAGATGTGAACCTTAAACCGGTTAATTCAAAGATGTTCTTTGACGACAGCCAGCAAGACAGGTTTACCCTGCACTTTGACACCGTACAGCTTAAACGGTTTGATTTTTTGACGTACCACAAGTTCCATACTTTTAACACGGCCAATTTGATCCTGACCAAAGGCTCATTTTCTGTATACAGCAATCCAAATGCGGCTATTAAAAAAACCGACCGGATAGTTACCTTCCCCCAATATGGATTAAAAACCATTAAGGCAGCTGTAAACATTGACACGCTTAGGCTGCGGCATATTGATGTTTACTATAACGAGTTTGGACAGCAGTCGAAACAACGGGGGTATGTTGCCTTTAACAATACAAACGGCACCATTACCAACATCACCAACAATAAAGACAGCCTTGCTAAAAACCACCGTGCTGTAGCATTGCTTAACACTAATTTCATGAACCAGGGCAAAATGCGCCTGAAATTTGCCTTCAACCTTACCGACCCTGCTTATAGTTACAGCTACAGCGGGCATTTGGGTGCGGTATCTATGCCTGCAGTTAACCCGGCTACTATGCCGCTCGCCATGGTAAAGATAACCTCAGGACAGCTAAACAGCCTCGACTTTGATATTAACAGCACCAGCAAGGTCTCTACCGGTAAAGTAACGTTGTTGTATAATAACCTTAAAATAAAGATGCTTAAGGCCGACACCATTAAGACCTATAAGAATAAAACACTGGCATCTCTCTTTGTAAATTCGCTCATCATTAAACACGATAACCCAGACGATGGCGAGGCCGTACCCAGATCGGCCAATGTGAGGTTCGTGCGGCCCCCTACCTTCCCGTTCTTTAAAACGGTATGGCAAACGCTGTTCAGCGGAATTAAGCCTAATGCAGGAGTTGGCCGCGCCAAAGAGGAACAGGCGTTAAAAGAGATGGACAAGCACGACAAGAAAGTAAAAGAGCGTGCCTTGAAAAAAGCTGAAAAAGCAAAAAAGAAAGCTGAAGAAGAAGCCAAAAAAGCGCGCGAAGAACTGGAGAAAAAACGTAAAGAAGCAGCTAAAAAGCACCAGAAAAATTAACTCTCCCAGGCACCCGTTTTCACCTGTAATAAAAACCCTGTTTGCAAATATATTTTAATTTAGCTGTGTAAAACGGTGTGGTTTTTAAAGGTTGCTGCGTTACTTTAAAGCAAAAAAGCGCCATATAAGTGTGACCAGGGGCGTTTTTCAAGGCTTTTACGCCAGGTGTTCAAAAACGTAAATTTCGCCCGGCACACAAAAAAAGCTGAACACTTTTGAACACCCGGATGATTTTGCCCGCTTACTGCAGCAGCAGTTTTAAGTTGATACCAAAGTTGGTAAAGGACGTATTAAACGTTTGCGAAGTATAAGGCTTGGTAATGTTGCTGTCGTAAAAAATATTCAAGTTAAAACGCTGGTTAACCACATAGTCTATTGATGGGCGCATGGTGATGTTCTTGGCACCAGATGATATTTCCGCCTCTTCTATATCAGCACGGTAAATCAGGGTTTTATTGTCGCGCACGGCAACATCCAGCTTAAAATTGATGTCGTTATTGGCCTTCCCACCAAACAAGCCAAACGGCATTCTGAAGTTTTTAGGACGATAGCCAAAACCAAACACTATAATGTTCTCGGTTTGCTGCGCCAGCTGGCTGTTCAGCAAGCTTAAAGCCAGCGACCTGCTCTTACGGAACTCCAGGTTAGCAGTCATACTGTTCTTGAACCGCACATCGGCACCAAGCAATGGAACAAACTGTTCAAATATGCTCACCTGGGTCATTTGGTAAAACGGCAGGAAGTCGCCGTTAACATCCCGTGAGGCTACCCCGCCGTTAAGTTCCTGGTATTGCAGAAGGGTGGTATAGCCGTTTACGTTATATGACGACCGGTAGCCATGGCGGATATCAAACGAGTCGAAAAGTTCTGTAAAGAATGGCATCTTGCCAAAACCATTATAAGTAACCTGCCAATTGGGGATAGGTATCCCAGGAAACTGGTTAAGGGATGTGCTGCTGGCACTCTTACCAGTATATGCCGCCAGGAAAGCAGGTATCAATACGTTCTGCGAATTAGGTCCGTAGCCGTCTGAGAAGCCACCGATCTGTCCTGCGGAGTTTGGGTTTGTTATCCCTAAGCGTTTAGAAATCACAGCCCTGTTCTCCAGAAATTGCTGGAAAGTTGATGATTTGTTACTTATACCCGAGGTACTGCTAAAAGCGGTACCTAATGATAATATAGAAACACTGTACGTACCTGATGTTACCGGGCTTAGGTTCTCAATGCTATTGGTAACGGTGGAATATTTAAAGTTAGTTTGGTAGTTTTTGTCCTGTGTTTTGAAGCCGATTAACTCTATCCTGAGATCTTTAATAGGTTCTATAATACTCCGCAGGCGAATGTCCTCATTGAAGGTTTTTACGAATAGCTGGTTTTGTAAGGTGTCTGAAGTTATCCAGCCATTGTTGATAGCCTGGCTGCGGATATCCGCCTGGCTGCCCAGCAAGAAACCTATGCCCGGGGCATCGTAAGTAAAGTCCTGCCCAAAAAAGTTGGAGTGTGGTAGATAACCAGGCAGGAAGGTGCCCTCTGTACGGGTATAAGTACCGCTAATATTTTTAACCCCGGTTATTATTCTCAGCAGGAACTTGCCCACGCCACCTCGATCGCCATTGTTGTTTCTACGTAATGCAGCAAACTTATTGTAAAAAATATTGAAATTCAACGTTGGGTTAAGCTGAACCGTACGCGAGTTTTGAATGCTGTTCCCAACATTATAATCCGGGTTGTTAATGGCAAACTCGGGCTGGCTTTGCCAGTTAAAGTGCGTGCTGTACCTGGTCACCAAAGCAGTCCAATCTAAACCCGGTATTTTATTTACCGGCGTGGTGTAGTTAAAGTTAATAGTGTGATTGTAGTTTGTGGTACGCCCTAACCGCATTAAGTTTTGCCATAAGGTATCACGTTTAAGCCCGTTAACCCGGCCCGCAGGTTCATCTACTACCGAGAGATTTGTAGCATCTATATCCATCTGCAACGACTTAGACAAGTTCCACCCAATACCATATACCCGGGTAATATTGAAGTTCTTGTTAAAGGTTGTTGGTATAGGGATAAAGTTATTCGGATCGTTGTTACGCAAGGTATTTTCTGAATAATACCGATCGAAATTGATGCTAAAGTTCAGCCTTGATGGCAGCAGGCTGAAATTGAAATCTCTTGCTAATGCCAGCAAATTACTTTTGATAACCTTTTGCAGTGGGGAGTAATACTTGGGCTGGTTACTGTAATTATAAGCGAGACTTACGCGGTAGGTCTTGGCAAAGTCGTTCTCTACTATAAAATCGTGGTGGGTGTACTCGGTATAGGCATAAGTAGCATTGAAGTTTTCCACATCCCACACATGCACAGGTGCTGTTGGATTTGTCCGTTCTTTATGTACATTGGTAAGGTTGATGCTTTTACGCATGGTATAATCTACCGATACATTTTTAATGGAATCCCTCGCTTTACTATTGGGCGCTGCTGCCAGAGTTTTCTTTAGTTCCACATCAGGAGATTGCGGATCGTACTGCGGGGTTGCTACCTGGTTGCTTACGTTAATATAGGCTGGTATTTTAATGCCGCTTTTCGCCGGGAAAAACTTGCCCAGTTCTACACTACCAGAAATATCATACAACTGATTATCGCTCCTGCTGCGTTCGCTTACACGGGAATCAAGTGAGCCAAAGCCTATGGTACTTTTACTGCCGGATACCGTTATGTTAGCAAAGTCCGCAAGCGCCACATCAGCTCTCGCGGTAGCCGCCCAACCGCCGCGCTGATCAAATTCTGTAAGGCGTAATTCGTCAAACCATACCGTTCCGCTTTTGTCCAGCCCATCGTCAGTACCTGCGTTAGTCGGTTTGTATGGGTTGCGTACTCCTAGCATTATCGTTCGCAAGCGGCTTAAATCCGGCTGACCCTTAATGGTTACCTTGTTTACACCGTCGGTATAAACAAAAGGTGTGGTAAATGGCCATGGCTGTCCATTAAGTTTCGCATTGGTACGTGCTACCTTTGCGCTTGTCAGCACATCCAGTGTAAGGTTCAACTCGTTTGCTGCTGGCCATATAGCACCCGGATCGCGTGTGCCTGGTTGGGTAACTGCAAGTGGTATCTCGTACTCGTAGTAGTTATCCTGATAGTCTACGCCTAACCTTACAAAAGCGTTCACATCATTATCCCTCAGCTGATCGCCTTCTGCGTGAACAAACATTTGGATTTTCTTGTAAGATCTAAGATCATTAAAGAAAGTGCGGAACGCGGCCCTTGAATAACCATCGCGCAGGCTGCTCACTTTTAACGAGAGCGATTGCTCATTCAGCTTGGTATCGGTTTGCAGGTTATTGTAGTTACGCTGGCGGTTTATACCAGGGGGAACTACGTACGGGATAGGCGTACGGTTACCGTTCTCCTCTATGTTTACAGCCTGTACGTCCAGCGAAGAGCCATCAATGGTTGGGTTTGGTATAGATGGGTCTGCAATAATATTAAGTGGATTATTCTCAGCATTGAATCCCCTCCATTCGCCGCGCACCAATTGCATGGTTGCAAAACGAAGGATAGAGGTATCTGCAAAGTTGGTCATGAACATTCGCATGAACCTGATCGCTTTAAAGTCCTGGATGTTGCCTACTTTACTTTGATAGTCGGTAATGGGTATCCTAAACTGGTACCAGGTAACCGCTTCAGTTTGCCCATTAGCCAGTTTGATGTTAGATGTTACCTTATCGCTTATAAAGTTTTGCCCAACCTGCATATCCTGTGGGCGAATTGACACCCGGTATTGGAAGTACTCGTCGGTTTGGCTCATGTTATTATCGCGGTTAATGTCCTCACCGTCCGGCAGCGATGTTGATGCCGATGTTTGTAAGCCTAACTCCGCCTGTGATTGCTCTGCAGTTTTAGAATTGCCTTCGGCACCATTGTAGCGGCTGTACCGGTCAAGTATGCTCGCTCTTGCCTGGTCAAGCTCCGGCCCCTGGTAGTAACGATAATCATCAGATGATGGGTCGGCAGTTAAACTTGCGGCAGCTTGCGGACTAAGTACCGCTTTCGCCTGGTTTACTACGCTGGCAAACTTTGTTGCTTCATCAGCATCGTTCAATCCGTCTAAACCTACGTCCTGCAGTTTTCTTGAATCCGGATTGTTGTCGAAAGCATTTATAACGGGCTGTAATCTTGATACCCGACCCCAAACCGTTTCGTCAGTTTTGTCGGTGCTACCATCAACAGGTAAACTGTTTTCCAGGCTTTTGCGTCCGTCTTTAAGGATGTCCTCTGACACACTTCCCAGGTTAAAGTAAAGGTCCCCGCCTTGTGATGCCGGTTTATAGATAAAAGGATCTAACATCCAAAACTCTATATACCCCACATTAAGCGACTCAAAGTCGTTCGTCTCTAATTTGCGGAAAATACCTCCCCAGCGATTGCGTGGGTTTTGCAGTGTACCGTCGGGGTTCAGACCAGTGGTGGTGTAGTTGTACTGCCCACGAACAGTGGGATAAAAAGCGAGGTTGAGTGTTGCCAGTGTTAACGGCTGCCCGGTTACCGACTGCTTATAAGGAAATACTTCCTGCTCTATTACCTGCCTGCTGTAATGATTAGAAAGGTCGGCACGGTTAATTGGGATATTCCCCGCATTAGTATAGAATATCGGGTCGATGTTGTAAAATGCCAGACGTGCCCGATTATAACCATAACTCAAATCATTAAACAATTGCGCTTCGCTGAACATTTGCGGTGTGCCGGATATCTGCCAGCTTATAGCACTTTTTATGTCGATAATAGAACGGCTGTTCTCAAAATCATCAAGGTACGATGTGCCGTTCTTTGATCCGGCAAAATTCAACGCGCCAGGGCTCCCGGGCATCAGCTTAGCAAACTCACCACTCAGATTTATGGTAGAGGGCGCCTTGGTGTTAATCAGTGGTATTTTATCTACCAGCTTTGTAAGAAACCGCGAATTAGAGCTATAATTTGCATCAAAACCCAGAATAGAGTTAGAGATAGACTCTTCGCCTACTAGTTCGTTCTGGGTGATAGGCTGCTCAGTTAAATGCATGAAGGTAGCACCCAAAGCAAGCTTGTCGCTGTAACGGTAGTCTAACCGGGTTCCGTAAAGAGATTTTTGCTGAACGCCAAAAAGCTCATTATTTTCAATTTTGATATTTATGGGTTGCCCGGAAGCAAGGAGTGCCTGGTTAAGCACCCGAATTCTTCCTGAGCTATAATCAACTGTATAGTCCGATCCTTCGTTAAGCTTAAGATTACCGGCGGTGACCACTACTGAACCCTGCGGAATGTTAACTGCATTTAACTGGTATTCTGATCCTTGGGTAGAGGTGTACGTTCCCTTTATTAAATAGCGGTTTAGCTTGGGGAAAAACTGCTGCGCTATGGTTTTAGTAGAATCATAAAGCGGTTGGTAAACATATCGGCTTACCAAGTCCTGCTCGGTAGGGGTAAACTGTTTAGCGAGGTCAGAACCAAAAGGCTCCAGAACCGGGAACATAATACGGCCATTTTGCGAGTCGATTGTTATACCCTCCAAAAAGTCGAAATAGCCATCGGGTCTTTTGTCGCTTTGTTGGTCTAAGTTATCTAAGCCGGTAAGTTGCAGCCAGCGTTTGCTCCTGGTGTTCTGCCCCTCATCCATAATGGTTTTCTCGATACCTGATTTATCATCCAAACGGCTAACATTTAGCCTGAAATTGTTTGGACTGATACCAAATGCACCTAAAGAATAGATGTTCTTCATCATCAAATCCCAGGTTGGCAGGTTGGTTTTCAGCAGCTCATTCTTTAAAAGCTTTACAAACAAGGTTTTCGGCGTGGCTGGGTCCACAGCTACATCGCTGCTGAACTCCCCTACCTGGTACTGTACTCCATTGTAAGAGTATTGGTACGCCACGGCAAGTACTTCGTCATTGTTCAGGGGATAGTTAAGCGAGATATAACCCAATTGCGGACTAAGGGTATACTCTTTACCCTGAACCAACTTGCGTGCATAGGTTAACTTGGCGTAGTTATCTGTAGCTCCGGTGGTTCTGAAATAGTTGGCAACATCATTAGAATTAGTGGCGCGGGCACTCGCAGGCAGGTTTTGCAAAAGCGAGTTAGATTGTTGGGTGAAGCCTGGCCCCTGGAAACCTGCAGGTAAGCCGCTAAAACCAGGGCCCCCTTGTACCAATGCTGTATTATATGGTCTGTTCTCACCAAGATCAAGAAACGCTAATATATCGCGACTATCGGTAGTTACGTTGGTACGGTTGGTTGTCCAAACCTCAATTTTGGTGATGGTGATATTGGAGCTAATGATAGGAATATTAGCCAGTGCCCGATTGTAATTATTTCTGAAGTATTGCGAAAGAAAAAAGTGTTTGTTAGACTCGTAGTCTGCAGGTGTTAAAGCTATATTCCCCTGCTGAGATCCATTAGTGATCGTAATAGTTTTAGACTGTGAACGTTGCTGTGACAGGATGCTGGTAATATCTAGCTTACCAAACCTAAGCTTTGTCTTTAAGCCGAATAAGGCCTGACTGCCTGTTATCAGCGAGGTATTCAACGGCATGCTTACGGTACCCGCTTCTATCTTTTGGATTATCTCATCCGGGTGGCCGGTATAATCAAGCTTGATTTGGTTTTCAAATTGAAATTGCGCTTCTGTATTATAGTTGGTGCTGATCTTTAGCTTGTCGCCAATGTCGCCGGTAACATTTAATTGAATGCGCTGATCAAAATTGAAGTTGAATTGATTACGCTGGCGTGTATTGAATAACGGGTTCTCATTTTTATTAACCTGGCCGGCGAGTATTACCTCAGCTGAGCCTTGCGGACGGATGTTGATAGTAGAACTCCCAAAAATCTGCTCAAACGTTTTGCTCCTGACGTTAATTTGCGGAATAAAGCCTGGCTGCTGCGAATCATACGCGTAATTATCTGCCAATTGCCGGTAATACTCGCGCTGTACACCTTTTTGCTGCAGCTTTAAATATTCGTTAAATGTAAGGTATACCGGTGGGCGATAAAGCAGGTTACCCACGCGTTCGTACAAGATATATTTGTTGGTTAAAGGATCGTATTCAACGCTTCTTACCAGCCCGGGTGGGTCTAGTTCAAAAATGCCTTCACGGGCTTGCTGCTGACGGGTTTTGGAAAGCTTAGGAGCATTACTTAAAGGAACATTATTGCGAGGTTTAGTGGTGTCTATTGGTGCAGGAGTTTGGTTTTGCTGGTTAACCCTCTGCTGTTGCTGACTGGGTTGCTGATTTTGCAAATTGGGCTGTTGAACAGGTTGGTTCTGGGGATTAAACGGCGTCTGCTGCCCGGGAGGAGGCTGTTGCGGGGTCTGTATTTGGGCAAATAGATTACCAGTTCCGCAAAAAGCAGATAAAAAAAGTATACCTATAAAAACTTTACAAGTAAATCTTTTAACCAAGTGTTACAATTATTAGGTAATTATAAGCTTTTCAAAGCAAATTTAATCAGCTGCTCAACTGTTAACGTACCACTATTTTTTGTAAGCTCGGCATCTAAAACCTTTTCTGCAGCAGCACGTGTAAAGCCCAGCATTACCAGCGCAGAAAGTGCTTCATCCTTAACTGTTTTATTTGCTGGCATAACAGTAAGCGTATCCGGCCCTTCCTTGCGCAGCTTGTCTTGCAGTTCTAATATGATGCGCTGTGCCGATTTAGGGCCAATACCTTTTATCTTCTGAATCAACGGTACATTGCCCTGAACTATGGCCTGCTGTATTTCCGCTGGGGTAATACTGGAGAGCATCATCCTTCCGGTAGAGGGGCCAATACCAGATATTGAAACCAAATGAAGAAACAGCCTGCGTTCACCCTCTTCTGCAAAGCCGTAAAGGGTATGCGCATCTTCTTTTACGTGCATCCAGATGTATAACTTACACCGTTCCGCATCGCCAATTTTTGAAAAAGTATTCAGCGATATATTGATATGGTACCCTACTCCTCCGGCATCAATAACAACATGGGCAGGGCTTTTAAATGCTAAGCGCCCGTCAATATAATCGTACATATAGAGTTTACTCAGTCTTGATTAACGGTTTGTAGTACGGTCTTTTTCCTGTGCATCCACAACGGCAATGGTAACCATGTTCACAATCTCGCGAACAGAGCTACCTAATTGTAACACGTGTACCGGCTTTTTCAAGCCAAGCAAAATTGGACCTACAGCTTCTGCTCCGCCTATTTCCTGCAATAGTTTGTAAGCAATGTTGCCTGATGCCAGTGTCGGGAATATAAGTGTATTGGCCGGTTTGCCGTTGAGCGTTGAGAATGCGAAATTGTCTTTTAGTAATTCGGCATTAAGCGCAAAGTTGGCCTGCATCTCGCCGTCAACTACCATGTTAGGGTAACGCTGATGCAATATGCGTACAGCCTCCGCTGTTTTATCGGGTATGTCGCCTTTATTTGAACCGAAATTTGAATATGAAAGTAGTGCTACTCTCGGTTTGGAGATAAAATAAGATACTGCTTTTTCTACGAGTACCGTAATGTCCACTAACTCCTCAACTGTTGGGTTTATATTAACCGTTGTATCACCGAAAAATACCGGGCCTTTTTCTGTTATCATGAGGTACATCCCCGCAACCCGGTTAACACCTTCGTCGGTACCAATCACCTGCAAGGCAGGCTTTATGGTATCTGCATAGTTTTTAGTGAGGCCTGAGATTAACGCATCAGCCTGGCCAAACTGTACCATGCAGGCGCCGTAATAGTTACGGTCGGTAACCAGCTTTTTAGCTTCTGAAAGGGTAATACCTCTTCGTTGACGTTTTTTGTACAGGAACTCTGCAAAGTCCTTTTTCCTGTCGCACTCGTCACGCGTATCTATCATCTCCACTTCACCCAGGTCAAGCTCATTATCATACATGATCTGCTTGATCTTCTGAATATTGCCCAACAGGATTGGTGTTGCTATGCCCTCGTCCTTCACTATTTGCGCGGCTCGTAATATCTTATAGGTGTCTGCTTCCGCAAATACTACGCGCTTAGGGCTTTGTTTAGCTTTGTTGGTGATATCACGCATCAGCTTGTTGTTGGTACCAAGGCGAGATAGTAATTCCTCATGATAAGCGTCCCAGTCGGTAATAACCTTTCGCGCCACCCCGGAATTAATAGCTGCTTTAGCAACAGCAGACGACACCTCGGTAATAAGGCGCTGATCCATTGGTTTGGGTATAATATAATCCCGGCCAAACTTTAAATTTGTGGTGTTATATGCCAGGTTAACAGCTTCGGGAACGGGCCGCTTAGCCATTTCGGCTATAGCTTTAACAGCCGCTATCTTCATCTCCTCGTTTATAGCAGTTGCGCGCACATCTAATGCGCCACGGAAGATATATGGAAAGCCCAAAACATTGTTCACCTGGTTAGGATAATCAGAACGGCCGGTAGCCATAATAATATCCGTACGCGCAGCGGTTGCCAGGTCATAGCTAATTTCCGGTTCTGGATTAGCCATTGCGAATACAACAGGATTTTCAGCCATGGTTACCAGCATCTCCTGTGTAACTACATTACCTGCAGAAAGGCCAACAAATACGTCCGCATTTTTCATTGCGTCGGCTAAATTTTCAATGTCCGTACGGGTAGTTGCAAACTCCTTCCGAATATCGTCAAGGTCAGTGCGGTTAGTACTTAGCAGACCGTTAATATCGAACATCACAATGTTCTCTTTTTTTACACCCAGCGATAAGTACATTTTGGTACAGGAAACAGCAGCCGCTCCAGCCCCGTTCACAACCATTTTTATTTCTTCAAGCTTTTTGCCTTGTATCTCGCAAGCATTCATCAGCGCAGCGCCGGATATTATAGCGGTACCGTGCTGATCGTCGTGCATTACCGGGATGTTCATCTCGGCCTTTAAACGGCGTTCTATCTCAAAACAGGTGGGAGCCGAAATATCTTCGAGGTTTACCCCACCAAAGGTAGGCTCAAGCGCTTTAACTATGTTTACAAAGTCATCTACGCTTTTCGCGTTTACCTCCAGGTCAAATACGTCAATATCGGCATAGATCTTGAAAAGTAAGCCCTTGCCTTCCATCACAGGCTTACTGGCTTCCGGGCCAATATTGCCCAGGCCCAGCACTGCGGTACCGTTGCTTATAACTGCTACAAGGTTACCCTTTGCAGTATATTTATAAACATCATCTACATTTTCTGCTATTGCACGGCAAGGCTCAGCCACGCCAGGCGAATAGGCCAAAGTAAGATCGCGTTGTGTATTAGTCGGCTTGGTAGGTACTACTTCTATCTTCCCCGGTCGTCCCTTAGCATGGTAATTAAGGGCGTCCTGTTTACGATTGGCTTTGTTCATCTTCTCTAAAGTTCGAGCCCCCAAAATTACAATTACTTTTTTTGAAAGCTGCTAATAAAAAACCCGGTGCCGAATAAATCGCCACCGGGCCAATAAGTTGTATCATCTAACCCCGGTTAAGGTTTACGGTTAAGCCGCCCATAAGGCGTACGGTTTTGCTATTGCCAAGCTGCTTATTCCACTGCAAAAGGTCGTCCACTTTAAGTCCGTATTTGGTAGCTATGTCTTCTAAAGTCTCCCCCTTTACTGTAGTATGATGAGCGGGGACATTGCCTGCTACAGTCACTACCGCGCTTTGCGGACTGGCAGTTGAGGAAGCGGCTGCCGGCACTAACGCCCTTGTTTGCGCTACCGGTGCATACACCGGGCGATAAGGAGGAATAACGTAGTTAGGGTTATCTATGGCCTGTATTAAAATAGCATGCCTGTCCTTACGTGACTTTGGTACCAGTATCCGGCGGGGAGACGAAGGCGTGCCGTTTACAATCATCATGCGGTAGCTTGGGTTAAGTACCGCTACTTCTTTAAGATCCATCCCTACTGCCGCAGCAATACGGCTCATTGGCACAATCCGGTTAACCATTACCGTATCATTCTGCAACGGAATGTCCGATGCCTGCAGATATATGCCGTGCCGTTTATAATAGTTCATAACATAAGTTACCGCAATGTACGCTGGTACGTAACCTCTTGTTTCTGCAGGCAATAACTGACGGATAGACCAGTAATCGTTAGCGCCGGTGCGTGCAAGGGCATTCTCTACGTTGCTTTTTCCGCAGTTGTAAGATGCTATAGCCAGTAGCCAGTCGCCAAATTGTTGGTATGCATCTTTAAGATACGCAGCAGCGGCCTGACTGGCAAGTACTGGGTCGCGGCGCTCGTCCACGTAATCGTTTATTGAAAGATGGTATATCTTGGCCGTTTCAGACATAAATTGCCATAGTCCACCAGCGCCTACGCGGGAGTTAGCGTTTGGCTGTAAAGCGGATTCGACAACTGACAGATATTTGATCTCGTCCGGTACACCAGCATCACGGAAAGCTTTTTCATAAATGGGGAAGTAATACTGCGACAGGCCTAGTATGCGGCCCATTTCGTCACGGCGGCCCGCGTAAAGATCGATGTACCCTTGCACCACTTCGTTGTAATCCAACGGAACATCCTTCTGAATAGAATCCAGACGACGTTTAAAAATTACATTTTGATATTTTGAAACAGCTACCTCCTTAACAGGCAGCAATGCAGATGTATCTGCCTGGAAGGGCTGAGCCTTGAGCGACTGCAACACCACCATACAGATGAAAAGAATTAGGAATCTCCTCATATTTGGCTTGCGAAGATGGTTAAGCTCCGCGAAATTTACATACTAATATATTAACTTTTTATAGCCCAAGGAAATATTCGGAGAAGTTTAACAAATCTTCTTCTTTAAATCCCCCGGCTAGCAACTGCAATCCTAACGGCAAACCGTTGGTGTTATTGCCAACAGGAAGAGAAATGGCCGGCAATCCAGCCAGTGACGCCTGTACAGTAAAGATGTCGTAAAGATAGGTTACTACCGGATCTTTTTCTTTTTTGCCTATCTCGAAAGCAGGCTCGGGTGCCGTAGGCGTAAGTATAAAGTCGTACTCTTTTAAAATCTCATTTGTTTTGTCCCGGATAAGCTTTCGTACCTTTTGCGCCTTAGCATAATATGCATCATAGTATCCCGCGCTAAGCACAAATGTACCAAGCATTATACGGCGCTTAACTTCTTTACCAAACCCTTCCGAGCGCGATATCTTATAAGTAGATGTAAGATCAGTTGCATTAGGGCTGCGGTAGCCGTAATGCACGCCATCGTATCGGGCCAGGTTTGACGAAGCCTCAGCCATTGCGAGTATATAATAAGATGGCACCAGGTAGTCCAGATACTCAAATGATATTGGCTCAACTACATGACCTTCAGCTTTCAGTTTATCTATATAGCTGCTGAGTTTGTTTTTTACCTCCTCATCTACACCCGGGCTTGTTATAGCTTCCTTCAAATAAGCTATTTTCTTTTTGCTTGTGTCACTTTTAAAATTTGCTAAAGGGGGAACAGGTTTTTGAGACAGTGTGCTATCGTACTCGTCGGCACCGGCAAGTATCTCAAACAGCAGTGCTGCATCTTCTACCGATCTGGTTAGTGTACCAACCTGATCAAATGATGACGCATATGATATGATACCATAACGCGATATGCGCCCATAACTCGGTTTAAAACCAACTACACCGCAGAACGAAGCAGGTTGACGTACAGAACCACCGGTATCTGTACCGATGGCAGCATGGCACATATTTGCCTGTACTGCTACAGCAGACCCACCGGAAGACCCGCCTGAAACTTTTGTCTCATCAGCAAAATTTTTTACAGGACCAAAAAAAGAGTTTTCGTTTGCAGCACCCATTGCAAATTCATCGCAATTGCAACGTCCAATAATTATAGCATCCTGGGCCAACAGCCGCTCTACAATGGTGGCGGAATAAATAGAGGTAAAATCTTCAAGGATGCGGGAAGATGCGCTTACCTTATGATCTTTATAGCAGATGTTATCTTTTATGGAAATGACCATTCCTGCCAAACGGCCGGCATTACCGGCCTTAATGCGCGCATCAACTTCCTTTGCCGAAGCAAGAGCATCTTGCTCAAACACTTCGTTAAAAACATTTAAGTGTGCGTATGCTTTAATTTGCTGCAGATAATCTTGTACAAGTCCAACTGCACTAAGTTCACCGCTTTGCAAGCCTCTCTGTAGCTCTGCATAAGAGGAATAAATTTTAGCCATGGGGCCTAAAATAAAAAACTTATCTGTCGAAGCATAAATATTTCAACAGATAAGTTTTGTAAATTATCTCTCGCCGCTGTGGGCTGTATAGTTAAATAGCTAATTACAGCTTTGGTTTCTCTTCAGAAGCTGCGGCGTTATCGCCATTTTGCGCGTCTTTAAATTCCTTTACGCCCTTACCTAATCCGCGCATAAGTTCAGGAATTTTTTTACCGCCAAATAATAATAATATCGCGATGATGATCAGAATAATTTCTGGTGCGCCTAATCCACCCATGATTTTTAATGTTTAATTTATGTTAAATGTCTTATGATTGCTTGTATTCTTCCTCAACCTTAGTACTGGCAGTGTCAATATCTGTAGTTTTAGTAAGGTCTATAATAGAGTTTTTATTTGCCGAACCCGTAACAGGGTGCTTTAATTCAGTATCGTCGTTGTAAGTTTCAGGCGCTTCGGGATTGTGCAACTCCGTTTCTTCAATAACATCAGTAGCTGTATATTCAGCCACAGGCATTGTTCCTTCTATAGGAGGGTATACGTGTTGCTCTTCTTCAGGTTTTTCCTCTTCCTGTGCAAGTTGCTTTACCTCCGTTTTCTTTGGCTCGTAGTTATTTATCTGATTATTAATTTCACGCTTTACATCATCAGAGGCATCTTTAAAGTCCCGAATACCTTTACCCAATCCACGCGCAAGTTCCGGCAATTTCTCACCGCCAAATAGCATAAGCGCCGCAAAAACGATCAGGACCATTTCTCCGGAACCAATATTAAGAAACAAAAAAACTGAGCTTAACATCTTATCTCACAATTAAGGTTACAAATATACATAATTACAACGCTACAAAGTTTATCTAATTGTCTGCAAGCCACAACTTAGGGTTTACAGCAGTAGTACCTTTGTAAAGCGAAAATATCACAGTAGCATCACCACTCAACGGGTCGGTATAAACAGTACCAATAGTTTGTTTAGTACTGATCTTTTGACCTCTTGACACTGTTAGCGAACGAAGGTTAGAGTAGGCTGTAAAGTACTCGCCATGTTTTATAATAACAGTATAAGTTCCGTAAACGTCTACCACCCTCGACACTTCTCCATCGAAAACAGCCCTTACCGGAGCGCCATTGGCAGTCCGTATCTCATAGCCGTTATTGTCGTTACGAATACCCTCACTATCCGTATACGTGCCAAACCCATGTATCAGTTGTCCGTTTGTAACCGGCCATGGTAATCTTCCACGGTTACCCAAAAAGTCGTTAGATAGCTTAGCGGCTTCGGGCGTAGCATTTAATATCTCGCTCGTTGTTTTAACAGCAGTTTTCTTAGGAGCTGCAGGTGCTTCCCTGTTTTCCGCTTTTGCTTTTGCTGCAGCTGCCCGTGCGGCTGCCCTGGCCCGTTCTTCCTCTTCACGCCTTGCTGCTTCAATCTCTTTACGAATGGCAGAAGCGATCTCTCTTGTCGTCTTAGCTATCTTTTTTTGTATGTCGCGTTGTTGCTGCTTAAGCTCGCCCTGGTGCTTGCTCAGGTCTGATATAACCCGCACCTGGTCGTTCTTTTGCTTACCCAACGTCTGCTTTTCTTTCTCCTGCTCTGTCAGCAGATTACTTTTCTCCCTTTTATCTTTATCCAGCTCGTTTATTTTTACATGAAGCTCCTTTTGAGTTCCTTGTATATAACCTGCCTGGCGCTCGCGGTAGGTGCCGAATTGCTGAAGGTATTTTAACCTGCGATAGGCCTGGTTAAAGTCTTTTGCAGCAAAAACGAACATTAGCTTGTTGTAGGCGCTCTGGTTGCGGTAAGCAAAGAGCACCATACCTGCATAATCCTTTTTAAGCTGATCTAACTGCGATTGTAATGTATGTACGGTATTATTGCTTTTGGAGATTTGATTGTCAAGATTTCGTACCTCGGAGTTGATGTTGAGTATCTTTTCTTCCCGAAGGTTGATCTGCGCCTTTAGTATATTAAGCTGTTTTATAGAGACCTTCTTATTGCTTGCTGTTTGCTGATATTCACTGTTAAGCTGCTCAAGTTCCTGGGTAAGTTTATCGCGCCTGCGCTTCAGCTCGGCACTGCTTTGTGCAAATGCGCCGGATGCTATAAATACACCAACAATAATCAGGAGCGCTCTAAAAACTTTCATCCATCAAAAATATAATTTTAATTAGCAGGTTCGTAACTTTTTGGAATACTGAAAGGGTACTCCAGCGGACGATCAAACTCCGCTTGTGTATAACGGAGGTTTACTAATATTTTATTGCCTGGCGCTGCAGACAAAATATCTACCTGAGATGGAATGACGCGGCTATCTGCCTGGATGAACACCCGGTTGGTTACCTGCAGGCTTTGGCCAGCTTGCTGATTACTCAGGTTTGTTTGTGTTACCTTGAGGTCGGCACCTAAAAGCAACTTAAATATGAGCCCCTGTAAATTACCTGATATTGCAGTGTTTGTACCTTCAGGTGCAAGCTTTGCATCATCCGCAAGCAATTCAGGAATAGCATTACCTACCAGTAGGGATTGAAGGGTGCGGTAGTTTATTTGCTTACTGGCATACCTGTGTACATAGCTAAACGGCTTTTTTAAATATACGCTCTGTAGCCTGTTAATGATCTGGATACTGTCTGGCGTTATAAGCGCCCGGGCTACTTCTATGCCAGCAATGGCGGTTATAGATATCCAAATCTTCTGATCGCGGTTCACGCGTATATTCAATGTAACATCGTTGTCTTTTCCGTTGATGTCAAGCTTGGTTTTAGCCTTGCCGCTGAAAGTATTAAAAGTCACCTGCCTTGCCCGAATGGCGGCAAGTTTTTCGGCTACATCGTTTGTTTTTACAACTGTGCTATCCTTGGCAGGCCGGTTGACTACTACCAGCTTCTTTGATTTACAGCTTATTGCCGTTATTAGTACAACTGCTATGAATATCTTATTCAGAATACTTCTTTTCATTTATCTTTTTATCTAGCAAAGGTGATGTACCACCTTGCACTTTTGCCTTGGTCCAACTTTTAACCGCAGCCGCCGTGTCGCCTGTAAAGAACAAAATATCCCCGTAATGTTCTGTCTTTGTGGCGCTATTATTATCGTGCTGCAACGATTTTTCTATCCAAACCTTAGCGTCTGCATACCTTTTTTGCTTAAAAAGTATCCAGGCGTAAGTATCTTCGAACGAAGCAGTATTTGGCTGCAATTCGGTGCTGCGTTTAGATAACTGCGCAGCTCTATCAAGCTGTTCGTTCCTTACCGACAAATAGTAGGCATAATTGTTCATAGTGAATGCGTTATCCGGATTGTAGGTTAACGATTTTTCGTATGACTCGTCAGAGTTCTTGTTGTCTTTTAAGGAGTGATAACAATCGCCCAGAGCCGAGTAACATTGCGAGAGGAGTTCTTTATCCTGCGCTTCTAAGGAAGCTGCATTTTTCAGATAACCAAGTGCCTTGTTATTGTTGCCTTTTTGTTGCCACGCCACCCCTACCAGGTAGTTCATCCAGGCCTGATTTGGAAAATAACTCAAAGCTTCTTCTCCGTCTTTTATCGCAGCGTCAAAGTCACTCTCCGCCATTTCCATTCTAACCAGCTGTTCCTGCACGGCATACGATTGCGGATTTAGCTGTTGAGCTTTCTTATATACCGGCCTTGCTTCACGATACTTTTCATTCTGCACCAGCATGTCGCCGTAGATGGCGTAAGCCTTATCACTCGACGGATGGGTTTCTGCAGTTATTTTGGCCAGCGTAAGCGCGCTTGATTTCGCAACGGGATCTGCAAACTGCGGTACGTAATTAAGAATGATCTTAACTTTTTGATCAACATCAATATTAGGATCAGCAAACCCAAGCTTCAGTTCATTAAAGCTTTCCTGATACTTTTTCTGATCGCGGTATACATCTGCCATGGCCATGTGCAGCAAACCGCCGGAGATGCCTGTCTTTTTTGCCTTTTCCAACGCGGCGAGTGCTTTATCATTAAGCCCGTTAGAATTGTACAGCTCCGCAAGCATCAAATAATACTTTATCTCCGTGGGGTTAGCTGTCACTAATTTCTCAAGTTCGCTGGCCGCTTTCTCAATATTGCCTTGTTTCAGGTAAATCTTCTGCCTGCTATTCTGCAGATCGTCAGAGGGGCCGGTTATCTGCTCTACCTTATCGTACAACTTAAGCGCTTCGTCATACCTACGCTGCAGGTAAAAAGCGTTGGCTTTATCAAAGTAGTAATCGGCTTTATCCGGGTTAATGCGTATCAGCTGATCAAACACATTTTGCAGCCGGGGCAGGTCATTACTTTTCTCGTAGCTGTCGGCAAGGGCCAGCCAGTACCACTCGTTGTTGGGTTTTATTGCTACCGCTTTTTCCAACAAAGGAGCAGCTGCAGAGTAATTATTCTGCGTTTTCTCCAGGTTGGCCAGTTCGTACATCGAAGCATCATTTGCCGGGTCTATAGCCAGAACCTGCGTAAATATGTCGGCTGCATCCTTGCGGTTTTCAACGGATTTCTGGCGAATAGCCTCAAAAAACAAGTACTTAACCTTAACACTATCAGCGTAAGACATGGGTTTAGCCGTTGATAACTTATCACGGCCCTGGCCATTCACAATGCTTGCGGTACAAACACCCAGTACGACCAATAATGCAGCTGACTTCATTTACTTAAGATGGCTTTTATTCCTGTACGTTCGGTATAAAGTGTGCCAAGTGCGAAAGCAAGTAACAAACCATTGCTGATAAATATGTTGCTATGAAACACCGTGAACGATAAATAAACGAGTAAAAGGGAGATTCCGATATAAGTCAAAAGTGTTTTAACATTATATGGAATAGGATAGTTCTTTTGCCCCCAAACGTAAGATAATACCATCATGGTTGCGTAAGCGGTGAGAGATATCCATGCAGAGGCTATATAGCCGTAATAAGGAATGAAAATAACGTTAAGTATAATAGTTACTATTGCACCGATGCCTGAGATATACAAACCGTATTTGGTTTGATCTGTAAGCTTGTACCATACCGACAGGTTCATGTAAACGCCCAGGCTTACATAACCAAAAAGCAACACCGGTATCACACTGATGCCTGACCAAAACAACTCTGTCTGTTTGGCATCACGGCCTTTTATAAAGTACTTAAGCAGTTCTATATTGGCAACCAACGCAACAAAAATCATGCATACCGCTATAACAAAGTAGTGCATTATACGTGCGTAAGTTTGGGTGGCATTCTTGTTTTTGGCATGACTGAAGAAAAATGGCTCCGCACCCAACCTGAATGCGTTTACAAATATGCTCAGGAAGATAGATATTTTGGAGCAGGCTGTGTAGATACCAACCTGGGTTGCGCTGTCATCAACCGGCAACAACCTGCCTAAAAGAATTTTGTCTAAGTTTTCGTTAACCAGGTAAGACAAGTTGGCAATTAATACCGGCCAGCTGTACCTCAACATTTCTAAAAATAATGAGCGACTAACCCGCGGTCGAAGTTTGAAAAATTCCGGTAATAGCATAACTGCTGTTGCTGCGCTTGCCAACGTGTTGGACATGAAAACATAACCCACCCATTGTGGCTTAAACCAGCTGGAAAACCAGGCAGCGCCCGGCAAATCATGCTTGATGATGAACGGAACGCCCCAGATAAAAAAAAGGTTTAGCCCAACAAACACAATAATGTTAATCAACTTAAGCAAGCTATAGCGCCCTGGTCGGCCGTCAGCCCGCAACTTCGCAAAAGGTATAACGCAAAGCGCATCAACCACAAGGGTGCCGATAAAGAATTTAATAAAAAGCACATAGTCATCAATCGGTGTTGACGAATCAACCCGTATAAAACCAGCTATACCACGTGCAAAAGGAAACGTACAGAGCAGGAACATTGCCGACACAGCAAGGATAACACCAAACGTATTGTTGTATACCACCTGTTTATCGTCCGGCCTTTTATTCAGATATCTGAAAAAGGTAGTTTCCATACCAAACGCCAGCAAGGCATTAAGCATAGATGCATAACTGTACAGATTACCAAATATCCCGTAAACTTTAGCAGAGTAAGTACGCGTATAAAGCGGTGTAAGAAAGAAACTTAGAACACGGCCGGCGATAGTACTTAACCCGTAGATAGCCGTTTGGCCGGCAAACTTTTTAGCGGTTGACAATTACGGTGAGATTATAAATTACAAACTCTTTTTAACTACCTCAAAATTACGATAGTTTTTTAATTCACCCTCATGCGTCTCTACTGATATTACATTAGCTTCTTCGGGCCCTTCGTGGCACCAGTCTAAAAACATGTCCATAGTAGCATTGTCAGCTTCAGCCGCGATGATAACGTCGCCATTATCTTCGTTCTTAACAAAACCGCGTACACCAAGTTGGTCTGCAACGGCTTTGGTGGCCTTACGGTAGAATACGCCTTGCACTTTCCCTTTAACAATAATATCCAGGTGTTTCATAAAACAACGTTTTTACTGACTGCAAAATAAACAACGCGTTTTATTTGCCGCGTGTATAACACGTGCAAATTATTATTGTTGTTAAACTTTTGGGCAGGAGTGCTAACCGTGCTGGCTATATCAGTTTACTTACGCTGGTAGCGGCAGTAATTTTACCACCTTCCAGGCCGGTAAGCAGGTTTAATCCCGGCGTTTTACCTTCCTCTATGGTACCAAACCGGTCATCTATCCCCATAAACTCAGCACCGTTACGTGTTCCCCATTGTAATAGGGTACCAAAGCTTAAAGAAGGAATGTTTTCCTGCAAAGTGCGCATTTCACTTAGTATACACAGTTTAGCGTTAGATGCCAGGCTGTCGGTACCCAGGGTAATATTTAGGCCCTGGTTTACAAACAAGTCTATCTTTGGCAAACGCTTTTCTATGTACATATTGGCATTGGGGCAAAAGCACCAATTTATTTTACGATCAAACCGCTTAATAAAGTAGATGTCTTTAAGGTTGGTGCAGGTGTTGTGTACCAGCAATATCTTTTGCCTGTTGGTAAGCAAAGGGATTATAGATTGCAAGGAGTTGCGTGCCTGTGGCCTGAAGTAATCTATATTAATACCGAAGTGCTTGTACATATCTATAAAGCCGCCAAGTTTGTAACGATAAAACTTGTTCTCGTCCTCGCACTCCTGGTTATGTATGCTTAGCAGATTTTCGCCGCTATCACTGTATTTCTTTATTAGCTTAAAAAGCTCTTTAGAAACAGAGTAAGGCGCGTGTGCGGTGATAGAAACTGATTGCGGTTTAAATTCCTCTGCAAGTGCCAGCGCTTTCTCAAAAAGGCCATCAGCATTCTCTGGCAAAAAGCCAAATATCTCAACAAAAGTATGATAATGTAATTTGCTATTTTGCTTTATACCAAGAGATATATTACTGTTTGAGGTATCTGCGCAGGCAACAATACCATTGGCAATCATTTCCTGGTCAGCTTTTTCAGCTGCAGCTATTACAGCCTCTTTCTCTGAATTGCGAAAGCTTTGTACGTCTTGTATAAAACTTACAAGCCCACCTCCGGGCTTAACTTTATCTTTAAGGTGAGAGAGTTCTGTATGGCAATGTGTATTTACAAACCCTGGTACAATAACACCCCTAAGGTGCTGAGCGTCTGCTGGGGGAGGGTCGGATGATTGGGGATCAGAAACGGAGAGTATTTTTCCTCCATCATCTACTACTACTATTCCATTTTTAATAGGATCGGCACAAACTGGATAAACGTAATCGGCTACAAATGTCTTCATTAAGATAAACTTGGCATCATCTATAATTAAACCCAGTCTGCGTTAACATTACAATTAACTTATAGTTATTGTTTTTAATGCTACAAAAGAATGACTTTAAAAAAGCATCGGAAAAATTTAAAATTAGGTACTTTTGTACTGTGAATGCAAAAAAAGATAAAATAGATATCCGAAGCTTATCTCTTGAGGCTCTGCAGCAGCACTTTATCCGTATGGGTGAAAAGGCGTTCAGAGCTAAACAAGTTTATGAATGGCTATGGAAAAAATCTTGTTTGTCTTTCGATGACATGAGCAACATTTCAAAAGAACTTCGCAACAAACTTAACGAAGAGTTTATAATAAATGGTGTTAAAATAAACACTTCTCAGGTTAGTGCTGATAAAACTATAAAAAATTCTTTTATATTACATGATAATCACCTTATTGAGGGTGTTTTAATTCCCACAAGTGAAAGGATGACAGCGTGCGTTTCGTCGCAGGTTGGATGCAGTCTTACATGTAAATTTTGTGCTACCGGTTACATGGAGCGCAAACGAAACCTTAACCCTGACGAAATTTACGATCAGGTGGTACTTATTGATAAGCAAGCCCGGGAAAATTACGATATACCACTCTCTAATATTGTGTACATGGGCATGGGCGAACCATTGCTTAACTACGCAAACGTGCTCAAGTCCATCGAGAAGATTACCTCTCCTGAAGGGCTTAACATGGCCGCTAAACGTATTACCGTGTCCACTGCCGGAATTGCCAAAATGATACGTAAGCTTGGCGATGATCAAGTGAAGTTTAACCTGGCGTTATCATTACACGCGGCTAACGACGAAAAGCGCAACACCATAATGCCTATTAACGAGCAAAACTCGCTTAAAGCCCTTGCAGATGCGTTAAAGTACTACTTTGCTAAAACTAAAAACCCGGTAACGTATGAATATATTATATTCGACGGGGTGAACGACGGCATACAGGATGCTATGGAACTTGCCCGTTTTTGCAAGCACCTGCCTTGCAAGGTCAATATCATCGAATACAACCCTATTGCCTTTGCCAGCTACATTAACGCAGGGGAAGACAAGGTTGAAAAGTTTGCAGATTACCTGCGCAGCCAGGGCATAAATACCAACCTGCGCCGCAGCCGGGGTAAAGATATTGATGCTGCTTGTGGACAGCTGGCTATAAAAGAAAAAACCAAAGTAGCCGAAGCAGTTTAAACAACCTCCGGCCACCTTGGCAGCGGGAGATTCACACTATTCTTTTACTATTCGCTTAACGGCAACTGCACCTCCTTGCTTCACCACCAGGAAGTAAATACCATTATGCGGCATGCTAACTTTCTTCATAAAGCTGCCACCAACTGCTTTATCGCTCAGTAATGTGTTACCATCACCATCATTAACTTTCACGGTAGCTGCGCTTTTAGCTGCTAAACTGAAGCTGATAAGCGTTTTACCTGTAGAAAACTCAGGCGACAAGTTCAGATCGTTTATCTGCAGTGTTGCTTTTCCATTTCCGGCCATTCGCTTAACGGTTTCCGTCGGCGCATCAATAACGTGAAAACTTACTTCATTGCTAATACCATCATTGTCGATGCTTGAGTAATTAAATGTTTGCGCGTTCCTTCCGTCGAATCCCAAATTCATTTCACGTGGTGCGCGCGGCCGGCGTAAACGCAAACGCATCGGTTCGCCTCCGTCAAAACGTAGTGGACCATCCATTCGTAAAGGTCCGTCTCCATCAATACGTACGTTGCCGGTATTATCATCCATTCTGAAAGAGAAAGTGCTGTCTGCATCTCTTAACTTACGCAGCTTAAAACGAAATGCTTTACGGGCAGTGTCGCCATTTCTGTAGAACTCCATCGTGTATGGACTGGTAGCGTTATCTCCGTTGCCAAACATACGTGGGGTTTTGTCATCAACGTTGCCATTGCGGCGAATAATGCTGTTGCGGCGGATAACTATGTCTCTTTTACCATCCTTATCAGAATGCTTAAAAGTTATATTGCCAATCTTGTCTATTTCACCGAGTGCATCTTTCCGCTCTTGGGGCGTAAGCTTTTTAATGTCGCGCCCGTTAATGGTGGTGTCCCCGTTATTTATATGTATCTCTATACTTTTTGTGTCCTGTGCAAGTACTATTGGTGGTAAGCCAAGTATGGCAACAAGACTAAGCGAGAAGACGATCTCGAAACGTGATTTGAAAAGCTTTTTCATATGATTAAAGTTTAACTATCCAAAGTTATAAAACAACTACAGCTCAATATGTTAAACATGAGGTTGTTTTTTGTTAAAATTTGTTAAATGCAAAATTCGGGAGGGTATTTAAAATAATTTTGTTTCACGAATGAAGAAAAAGAGTATCGCGCTGATAATTGGTTTAATGAGTCTTGCGTTGCTGGGCGTAGTAGCTATGCAATTTTATTTTCTACGCCAATCATACCAAATGCAGTCCGAAGAGTTTAATCGTTCAGTGAACGATGCACTCAGCAGCGTAGTTACGAAAGTTGCCAAGCAGGATGCTATTACGTTTTTGAACGCGAAAACGAAAGTAAGGCCGTTTGCTCCAAACTCTGTATCTATAACCAGGATCAGCATTAACGGCAACTCTGTTGATGCTAACGACTCTATAAAACTAAAAAAGCTACGATCTAAACGGGAACGTAAGCTGGCAGTGCTCCGCGACAGCCTTAAGCGGATGATCATGCACAAAAAACAGGAGGAAGAGGTTGCCGCATTAATGCAGCAAGGCACACTTAACCTGCGAATACGCATTGAGGAAATAACAGATGAGTTTGGGAATGTACAGGCCAGAATGATCCCTGAGATTGTTAAGGGGCCAAAAACAGTAAAACGGCACATTTATAAATATGATACTTTACGCGGCACCTACATAGATCCGCAGTTTGGCCCGCAGGTAGTGACAGCCGCTACGCTCAATCCTCTTTGGGTCCGTGAGCAGCAGCGGTTGCAAAAAGAGAAACAGTTTAAGCAGGTAAAGAAAATGCTTGAGGCGGACTCTATTGAAAATGCTCCCAAGAGTAAGGCCCGCGCCAACGTAATAGCTAACCTGGCTGAGGAATACCGGAAATCAAGCGAACCGCTGGAAAAGCGGCTCAACGGCTTCTGGATAGATTCGTTACTAAGGTTTGAACTGCACAACAGGGGCATCTTTCTCCCTTTTAGTTATGAGGTGACCACTGCTAATAGCGATTCGCTTATTTTTTCGAGTGCTATGGACACCCAGGGCAAAAAACCGGAGTTTATTGATGCCAATACATACCAGAAGGCCATTTTCAGCAACGAAGTAGTTAATGATCCCGGGAAGATTAAACTCTTTTTTCCGGAAAAGAACTCCTTTATACTTGGCAATATGACCGCCACCATGGGTACTACCGGCGGCCTTTTACTGGTACTTATCTTTTGTTTTGGGTATACTATATTCTCCATTTTAAGGCAGAAGAAGATCTCCGAAATGAAGATAGACTTCATCAACAACATGACCCACGAGTTTAAAACACCTGTGTCAACCATAATGATTGCCAGCGAGGCACTAAAGGATGATGAAATAGCAGAGGATAAAACACGGGTGGCACGCCTCGCCAATGTTATTTATGAAGAAAACGTGCGCCTTGGAAGCCACATAGAACGCGTGCTGAACATTGCCCGCATTGAAAAGAACGACTTTAAGCTTGACAAGAAGCCGATTGATGCAAACGATATGATCAGCGTGGTATTAGACAGCATGGCTCTTAAACTTCAAAAATGCAATGCCGTGGTTAACATGCACCTCCACTCGGAGAACGCAACAATACTCGCCGATGAGCTGCATTTTAGCAATGTAATATACAACCTGGTAGATAATGCCGTTAAGTACAGTAAAGATGCACCTGAAATAACAGTTACCACCTCTAATAAGAACGGTGAACTGTGCGTAAAGGTAGCTGATAAAGGTATAGGCATGAGCCGGGATCAGCAAAGCAAAATATTTGAGCAGTTTTACCGCATACCTACTGGCAACCTGCACGATGTTAAAGGCTTTGGGCTGGGGCTGAGCTATGTGAATACCATTGTGAAGAGGCTGGATGGAACTATCAGCGTAAAGAGCGAGAAAGATAAGGGTTCTGAATTTGAACTGAAGTTTCCCCTGGCTTAATAACTAACGTGAGCAGTTTTCAACGTAACAATCGCAGTATCCTGTCGTCATACTAACAACAGTAGGAAATAAACCTGGGGATATCATTTGACATTCCTGAAACCGTCACATCATGAAGAAGATATTATTAGTTGAAGATGACCCTAACCTTGGCCTCCTGCTGCAGGACTACCTGCAACTGAAAGGGAAATTTGACGTTGAGCTTTGCAAAGACGGTGAAGAAGGATTACGGGCCTTTACCAAGCAGGAGTACGACCTGATCATTCTGGATGTGATGATGCCAAAAAAAGATGGCTTTACGCTGGGTAAAGAAATACGTAAGATAAACCCTGGTGTGCCTATTATTTTTGCTACTGCGAAAGCCATGATAGAGGACAAAACCCAGGCATTTAATTTGGGCGGGGATGACTACATCACTAAGCCTTTCCGTATAGAAGAACTTTTACTGCGCATCAACGCGTTGCTCAAACGTGCCGACAAAGCCGATAAGCAAACCGACGATAGCCCTACACAATTTACGCTGGGCAGCTACAAGTTTGATTACACCACTCAGCTCATTACCCGGTCAGATGTGAATCAAAAGCTATCTACCAAAGAAGCACAGCTATTACGGTTATTGTGCCTTCGTAAGAACGAGGTGCTTACCCGCGAAGAAGCCCTGCTGAACATCTGGCACGACGACAATTACTTCAATGGCCGTAGCATGGATGTTTTCTTAAGCAAAATACGCAAGTACTTAAAAGATGACCCTTCGGTTGAGATCATTAATGTGCATGGAAAGGGTTACAAGCTGCTGATCAATTAAATGATGCATGCGCGCAGGCGCGATTGCTGCACTTGCTGGGTAACGTTTTTAACATTGGAGAGATTAGTTTTATACTGTCCTTCCAGAGGAAAGATATTGAACCGACAAGTATGATCGCGTGATTATTCTATTAATTATTGACACCATCAAACGTCGCTCTCACCGTATCTTTGCAATCTTTACTGCTCAAGTAAAATACAAAGCTATTTTCCTTCTTTTTAATATAAATACCCACTGATATTTTGTCCCATAGTTCAGTGGGTACAGGATCTTCGCAACTGTATTCGGTCAATTCTTCTTTCTCCCGAAGAATAATGACCTTATAGAGGTGATTCCGTTTATCGAGAAACTTTTCTGCAACCTGCCCGTCCATTTTCAGCTGCTGTAAGATTACTTTATTTAGCTCAGCATCTGACTGAAAAGCAGAGGCATAAAATCTTCTCGGATTGCTAACTATTAAGTATAAGAACACGCATGAAATAAGAAATACAGCCTGTACCCTTTTGTCCCAAATGTCAATTTTAATCACAGTAATAAGCTGTTAGCTGATACATAGGCATACACCCAAATATACTTCCATTATTTTATCTTGTAACAACTTTGTTAACTCAGCCGCTAAAGTTTCCTGTCGAAATTAGATAAGTTTGCTCATTGCTTAACTAACTGATCGATATGAAATTAAAACTACTTTACACCTGCGTTGCACTCGCAGGCATTACCGGTTCTGCCTTGGCGCAGGAAACCGTAGATCAAGCCGCCGTAGCCAAAATACGGGAGGAAGGCCTTAGCCACTCCAAAGTAATGGAGACTGCATTTTACCTTACCGATGTTGCGGGGCCACGTTTATCCGGTTCACCGGGCTTAAAACGCGCGCAGGACTGGGCTGTTAACCAACTGAAAAGCTGGGGAATGGCAAATGCTAAACTGGAACCATGGGGTAAATTTGGTAAAGGCTGGGAAGTACAAAAGAACTATGCAGCTATTACCGTGCCTTACTACCACGCCATCATCGCTATCCCTAAAGCATGGACACCAAGCACCAACGGCATTGTAAAAGGCGAAGTTGTTTTGGTGAAGGCAGATACCACTACCGATCTTGACAAATACAAAGGCAAACTGGCCGGGAAGATTGTGATATTTGATGCGCAGCAAAAACTTACCCGCAGCACCAACCCTGATCTTTCTCGTTATACTGATGAGCAGCTGGATAAAATGGCCGCTGCTACTATGCAGCCTGCCGGTCCGCGCCGCCAGTTTGATGCCAACAGCCCTGCTTTTGCAGCACGCCGCCGCATGCTGGCCATGCGTACTGCAATTAACAAGTTTTTACTTGACGAAAAAGTCGGCCTTATACTTAGCCAGGGCCGCGGTACAGACGGTACCACATTTACTACTAACGGTGCTTCTTACGCAGATACCGCTAAGGCCGTAGCACCGGAACTGGAAACCAGCGGCGAAGATTACCTGCGCATCCTTCGCCTGGTAAAAGCCGGCCAGAAGGTAGAAATGGAAGCCGAGATTAAAACAGAATTTTTTAACAAGGACCTGCAAGGCTATAACGTAGTTGCCGAAATACCTGGTACAGATAAGAAATTAAAAGAACAGGTGATCATGATAGGTGGCCACCTTGATTCATGGCATGGCGCTACAGGTGCTACAGATAACGCCGCGGGCAGCGCCGTAATGATGGAAGCAATGCGCATCCTTAAAGCTATTGGTTACAAACCAAAACGCACTATACGTATTGCACTTTGGAGCAGTGAAGAACAAGGTTTGTTTGGTTCACGTGGTTACGTGGCACAACACTTCGGCGACCCACGTACCATGGAGCTAAAACCAGAACAGGCTAAACTTGATGCTTACTACAACTTAGATAACGGCACCGGCAAGATCCGCGGCATTTACCTGCAGGGTGATTCGGCCGCCGGACCTATATTTAAAGCCTGGCTGGCACCTTTCAAAGACCTTGGTGCAACCACCGTTACGGTTAGCAATACCGGCGGCACCGACCACCAAAGCTTTGATGCTGTTGGCCTACCGGGCTTCCAGTTCATACAGGATGGCATGGACTACAATACCCGTACCCACCACAGCAACCAGGATACTTACGACCGCCTGAGCGAAGACGATCTGAAACAAGCTGCTACAATTGTTGCATCATTTGTATATAACACCAGCGAACGTGCAGCCATGATCCCTCGCAAAGCTTTGCCTACTCCGCCGCCGGCAGTAACTCCGCCACCGGCAACACCAAGGAACTAAGCACTGCTTATTAAAACAAGAAAGGCGATGAGGTTAACTCATCGCCTTTTTTGTTAAGCTTCCGATTCAATTAAACTTCGGCCATCATGCCGGCAGATTGATTTGCCGCTTCTCCTGCGTTCTGCTTAGCCGCTATACGCTGCGCCTGTACCCTGTCGTATTCTTTTACGTAATCCGGGTGTTCGGTGCCCATTGTGCGGTCCCAAAAACGCAAGTACAAGCCATAATTTCCTTTAAACTTACTATGATGAAAATTGTGGTGAACCGAAGTGTTGACCAACTCGAACAACCACGTTTTCCTGAGCCATAACGGGGCTATCTCATAACCCAAATGCCCATATACATTAATAACAAAACCAGCAAGGATAAATAAGCTGATAGAAACAGCATTCATCGGCATTACCGCTACAACTACAAATAACACCAGCCCTTCAGCAACAGCCTCCAGGAAATGGAAGGAGTAGGAACTCCATGGCGATGGATTGGTAGATTTATGATGCAGCAGGTGCGTATGCCTGAACAATGCCGGATGGTGCAGCAGGCGGTGCATCCAGTAAAAATAAGCGTCGTGCACCAGGAGGCTCAATGGCACGCTCAATAGCACCCACCATAAAGGCAGTTCTTCACCCGCTGGCGGTATTTGCGTTATCTGCTTTACGGGAGTTAAAAATACTACGCACGCTATAGCAGCAAACACCAGTGTGGTTTGCAGCGAGTGCAAAATATCGCGTATGAAATCAGCCTTGGCAGCCTCTTTCTTCTGAATCTTGTATGAAGTAAGGCGTTTATAAAAAAGCTTATAAAAAAGGAAAAAGGTTAAGCCTGCAATAACAAAGTACCGCAGCACCGATGCGGTTAAAGCCACTATAAAAAATTTTGCTATTTGTTCCATTTGTGTTAATCGGTATGAATATCACAAATTTACCGCGGCATTATCTCATAAAAATTAACAAATGATAATAAGCTATTTAGGGTGTTGAGCTATGCGTTTACGGATACGGCTAAGCGAAACCGGTGTAATACCCAGCAACGTAGCCAGGTATTTATCGGGGACTCTGTTGTATAGCGTAGGCTGCTCTTCAATTAGCTTAAGGTATCTTTCTTCAGCGGTGAGCAGCACAAAACTTTCCACGCGTTCCATAGCTTCGCCAAGCATGTGCAGCAGCACCGAATGCTTAGTGGACGATAACGATAAACTCTCCCCTATTATCTTCTCGGCCTTATAATAATCCATTTCCAGCAACTCGGTGTCTTCCATCGCCTGGTAGATGAACCGGTTTGGGCGCTGGTAAATAACCCCGTCTACCGATGCGATGAACTGGTTCTCCCATCTTAGCATCAGCGTCAGGTCATCGCCGTTTGGTTTTAAATGATATACACGAATGAGGCCGCTGTTGATAAAGGCAAGCTTCTGCGAGTCGGACCCGGCCTCAATATATACCTCCCCCGCAGCAAGCTTACGGGTGCGGGTTATTCGAAGGAGGTTGGCGATGTCAGCAGGGCCAAGTTGCCCAAAGACGTTAGCAGGAAAATTTATGTTTTCAAGATCAGGCATAGCAAATTACAAAAGATTGTCTCACGTCACAATATTCAAACCTAATTTCTATCTTTCAAAAACAAAGCCATGAAGATTATTTTATACCTAATATTTGCTTTTCCGGTCATTGTTCGCGCACAGCAGACCTATCGGGTAAGCGGCCAAGTTGATGAACTGCAGGACGGAGATAAGATATATTTCTCTTACCACCTGGACGGAGAATTACACAAGGATTCCACGGTAGCTAAAAACCATAGATTCACTTTCTTTGGCAAAATAAACAAGCAAGCAAAAGGCTCACTGTCTGCCCGTGAAAATCCTTTTTCAGACATTGACATCTTACATAACAGCCTTACGCTTTATGTCGAACCCGGGCAAATAAATGTTATAAGTAAAGACTCGCTTAAATATGCTCTTATTACAGGGACGACCAATAACAACGATTATACGGAGTTGACAGCCATTTTAAAGCCTTACTACAAAGAGTTACGCAATGTTAACGACAGCTTTGATAAGCTATCACCCGAACAACAGAAAAACGTAGACAATATAGCTCAGCAACGAAAACAGTATTATGCAGTACTGGCGCAAATGGCTCCGCTAAAAATGGCGTTTGTTGCCCGGCACCCTAATTCGTATATTAGCTTTGCAACCTTACGAGACATGCTGAACCAATGGGATGCTAACAGTATAGACAGTGCATTTAACACCTTGGCGCCGGGGTTAAAAAACAGCTCCGAAGCAAAAAGCTTTGCTCTAAAGCTGGCATCAGCAAAACGGTCTGCTTTAGGAACAACTGCACCCAACTTTTTACTTCCCGACGCGAAAGGGCAGCTAACCAGTTTGCAGGATTACCGGGGTAAATATGTGTTAATTGATTTTTGGGCATCATGGTGCCTGCCATGCAGACAGGAAAACCCGAATGTAAAGGCGGCATTCGAACGTTTTAAAAACAAAAACTTCACTGTATTAAGTTTGTCTATAGATGATTCCGGCGCGCGTAAGTCCTGGCTTAAGGCAATAAGCGAAGACGGCTTACCCTGGCCCCAACTTTTAGATGCCACGAAGAAAGTACATGATAGCTATGGCGTTACTTACATCCCCGCTAATTTCCTCATTGATCCGAATGGAAAAATAATAGCAAAGAATTTAAAAGACACCGCACTTACTGATAAGTTAAGCGAGTTGCTGAATAAGTAGGCGTATTCTGAAAATTCTTTAATTGGGAAAATTCTGATTCTAACATTTATTTGATTTTTACAAATAATGGATTGAATGCTCCAACCACCTGCCTTCACTTTAGCCCCATATTTGCATAACAAAATTTTAAATGCAAAATGGAACAAAAAACTAAGATAGCCCTAGTAACCGGCGGCAGCCGCGGGTTGGGCAAAGATATGGCCTTACGTTTGGCCGAAAAAGGACTTGATGTGGTATTAACCTACAACAGCCAGCAGCAAGATGCTTTAGCCGTGGTAGCACAAATAGAATCAACCGGCCGCAAAGCAGCAGCGCTTCAGCTTAACGTAAGCGATACAAAAAGCTTTGTCACCTTTACAGAACAACTTCAGCAGGTGTTGCAAAATACTTTCAATACCAACCGCATCGACTTTTTAATAAACAATGCCGGTACCGCGTTATATGTACCTATTGCGGAAATGACCGAAGAGGCTTTTGACGAGGTGATGAACGTGCATTACAAAGGTGTTTACTTTCTTACACAAAAGTTATTGCCTGTACTTAACGATGGCGGTGGCATCATAAATATTTCCAGCGGCCTTACCAGGGTAAGCGCACCGGGATCGTCAGCCTATGCCAGCATGAAAGGCGCTATAGAAGTGTTTACCCGTTACCTCGCTAAAGAGCTTGGAGCACGTGGTATAAGAGCTAACGCGGTAGCCCCGGGCGCTGTAATGACCGACTTTGGCGGCGGCCACCTGCGCGGCAACGAGCAGCTTAAACAGTACATCAGCAGCGTTACGGCTTTAGGACGGCTGGGCGTTGCAGAAGACATTGGCGGCGTTGTAGCTTTCTTGTGTACCGAAGATGCCCGCTGGGTAAATGCTCAGCGCATTGAAGCATCCGGTGGCATGCAGGTGTAAGCTTAGTTATTAGCAGAAAAGCAGGTACATTAACAGACCTGCTTTTCTGTTTAAGGGGGATATCATTTCATCAGCAGTAATTTATATTAACTTTGATTTATACAAAACACCAATGCCACCCCATACCAGCATAGACCAGTTTTACAAGGAAAGCTCGGCACAACTGCCTGAAGGCATTAGTAAGGACATAGGGCATTTTAATGTGTTTGAGACCGAGAAGCTTTTTGATAAAGCAACTGGCAACCGGGTTATGCCTTACACGCGACGAGCATATTACAAGATAAGCTGGATACGTGGTAAGAGTACTGCAGAGTACGCCGATAAGGTAATTGACATTGAAGAGAATGCATTGCTTTTTGCCACACCCAAGATCCCCTACCATTGGGTGCCAGCAAATGGCAACCAAACGGGCATGTTCTGCATCTTCACTCCCGACTTCCTGGCCGAGCGTAAATCCGGCGCTTTGCTTGACGATCTTCCAATTTTTCAACCGGGGCAGTTGCCGGTGTTCCAGCTATCTGACGAGGAGGTTAAAGAAATTGAGTACATCTTCCGTAAGATGCATAAAGAACTGCAGGCAGATTATAAGTTCAAGTACGATCTACTGCGCAACCTGGTCCTCGAGCTGATCCACTACGGCCAAAAGCTACAGCCCATGTCTGCCGTGAGCACATCGCAGGATGCGTCGCAACGAATATCATCCTTGTTTGTAGAACTATTGGAAAGGCAATTCCCGCTGGAGTCGGCACATCAACGGCTTAGCTTGCGGTCGCCAAAGGACTATGCCGACAGGCTGGCCATACATGTTAATCACCTGAACAAGGTTTTAAAAGAAGCTATGGGTAGTACCACCACCCAGATCATTAGCAACCGTGTAATGCAGGAGGCAAAAATACTGCTGAAGCAAACCAACTGGAGCGTAGCGGAAATAGCTTACACCCTGGGCTTTGATGATGTGGCGCATTTCTCCAACTACTTCAAAAAGCAGGGAGGCACCGCACCGCTGGCATTCCGGTCGTAATGGCTGTCGTAAGCAAAGAGAATAAATTAAGATGCTATTGTATGTTTGTTGCGTTTTATATCCAGCGCGCGCACTTTGGCGGCAATAGATGCCGCATCGTAACCGCAGTCGGCCCATAGTTCCGGCTGTTCACCATGCTCTATCACCTGGTCTGGCATACCTAACCTAACTACAGTTGTAGCATGGTATTTATTATCTGCCATAAACTCCAGCACCGCGCTGCCCATGCCACCTTCCAGACAGCCATCCTCAACGGTAATTACGTGACCGTATTTGCTGAAAACCTCGTGTAATAAGGCTTCATCAAGTGGCTTAACAAAGCGCAGGTCGTAATGGGCAGGGTAGTAGCCTTCCTCATTTAGCATAGCGGTAGCTTTAACCACTTCATTACCAATAGTTCCGATAGAAAGGATAGCGACATCCTCCCCGTCGCATATCTTACGGCCCTTACCAACAGGTATAGCTTTGAAAGGACGCTGCCAGTCTACCATAACACCGTTGCCACGTGGGTAACGGATGCTAAACGGGCCCATATTGTCCAGTTGAGCTGTATACATCAGGTTGCGCAGTTCTTCCTCGTTCATTGGTGCAGATACCGTCATATTAGGGATGCTGCGCATATAAGCAAGATCGTATGCGCCATGGTGCGTTGGGCCGTCGGCGCCGGCAATACCGGCGCGGTCAAGGCAAAACACCACGTTAAGCTTTTGTATAGCAACGTCATGTATCACCTGGTCGTAAGCGCGCTGCATAAAGCTGCTGTAAATGTTACAAAAAGGCGTAAGCCCCTGTGTAGCTAGACCGGCAGAAAAAGTAACCGCGTGCTGTTCGGCTATACCCACGTCAAATGCGCGGTTTGGCATAGCCTTCATCATCAGGTTAAGTGAACATCCCGACGGCATGGCCGGGGTGATGCCCATTATTTTAGAGTTAGCTTCGGCCAGTTCTATTATTGTATGCCCAAAAACGTCCTGGTATTTAGGAGGCTGTGGTTTGTCGTACTTTGTTTTTTTAATCTCCCCGGTGATCTTATCGAACAAGCCGGGTGCGTGCCACTTGGTTTGGTCCTTTTCGGCCAGTGCGTATCCCTTACCTTTAACCGTAATGCAATGCAGCAGCTTAGGGCCAGGTATGTTGCGCAGGTCCTGCAGCAATTTTACCAGGTGTTTAACATCATGCCCGTCAACCGGTCCAAAGTACCTGAATTTAAGCGCTTCAAAAAAGTTGCTCCGTTTAAGTAAGGTACCCTTTATGCTCTTTTCAAGCTTCTTAGCTATCTTAAACGCATCAGGGCCAATAGACGATATTTTGGTAAGCACGTTGGCTATATCATCCCTAAAACGGTTATAAGGCTTAGAAGTGGTAATGTCTGTAAGGTACTCTTTAAGCGCGCCCACGTTAGGGTCTATCGACATGTTATTGTCGTTAAGTATCACCAGCAGGTTGCTGTTCTCTATACCCGCATGGTTTAAAGCCTCAAAAGCCATACCCGCTGTCATGGCGCCATCGCCAATTACAGCCACGTGCTGGCGGTCGGTCTCTCCTTTATATTGAGAGGCTACAGCCATGCCCAAAGCAGCCGATATCGAAGTTGATGAGTGACCAACCCCAAAAGTATCATACACACTTTCTGAGCGCTTTGGAAAGCCGCTTATGCCCCCATGTATACGGTTGGTATGAAAAGTATCTCTGCGTCCGGTAAGTATTTTGTGCCCATAAGCCTGGTGGCCAACGTCCCATACCAACTGATCGTATGGCGTATTCAATACGTATTGCAATGCAACCGTAAGTTCTACCGTACCCAAACTTGCGGCAAAGTGCCCCCCGTTTACCGACACTACATCAATAATGTACTGGCGAAGCTCGTTACAAACCTGTTCTAGTTCATCTTCTGTAAGCTGTTTCAGATCAGAAGGAAAAGCGATCTTACTTAACAATTCACCGGCGGGTACCTGCATGGACAAATCAAATTGAGAGATATTAATACAAAGTAAGGTATTATATTGATAAGTTTATAATGTGTTAATTGTTTTGTGACGCAAACGGGGAACTTACCGCCTTTAAACGTATTTTTGAAGCATGACGGATGACAGTTTTGCCATAAAGTTGCCGCAGTTTGAAGGCCCCTTCGACCTGCTGCTGTTCTTTATAGAACGCGACGAACTGGACGTGCATGACATCCCCATCGCTAAGATAACCGATGATTTCCTGAACTACATCCACCAGATGACGGTGCTGAACATGGAGCTGGCCAGCGAGTTTATTTTTGTTGCGGCCACGCTCATGCGGATAAAAGCGAAAATGCTGCTGCCGCGGCACAGCGAAGCAGGTGAAGAAAACGAATTGGACACAAAGGAAGGCCTCATTCGCAAGCTGATAGAATACAAAAAGTTTAAGGAAGTGTGTGAGCAGCTGCGCCCGTTTGAAGATGAACGCTTTAAGCAGGAACGCAGGGGTAACATCAAAACTGATCTGGAACAGGTTGAGAAAGTGGCCGTACCTGGCGAAGAGTTGTCTGATATTAACCTGTATAAACTCATGACGGTTTACAACAGGGTGATGCAGCAATTTATGACCCGCACCGAACCGGTAACCCATACCGTTGTACAATACCCCTACACCATTGAGCAGCAAAAGCAGGCAATAAACAACCTGCTGCAAATAAATAAACGGCTGGACTTTAAGAGCATTGCCGATAAAAGCGAGAACAAAGTGCATTTTGTGTACAATTTTTTGGCGGTGCTGGAGATGCTGCAGCAAGAACTGATAGATATACAGGTAGGGCTCGGCTTCAACAATTTTTGGATAGCGCCGAGGGGCGAGTAAGGCGGTGTGCAATTGCAGTTTGCACTAGCGCTTTGAAGCCGGCAATTTGCAGTATTAAGTTACCATTTACCACTCACCCTGACTAATCACTACTCACCAAAGAGGTGTATCATCAAGTCAAAAAATCAAAAAAACTGTAACATGGCCGCCAAAACTGTAACATGTTTAAACATCTAAATTTTATAATATACTGACTATTAGCACACTAGTAAAAAACGGGCACTTTTAAGTGTATCAGGTGTAACACCCTGTCGTGATACAGTTGTTACAGGATAGGTTGCACTGCAATTTAAAATGCTTAATTGCTTATCTTCAATAACCTGTGTCATTTCTCACATCTAATCTCTAATTTTACGCGCATTACACACAGCAATGAAAAGAGACAAAATAATATTCAAATTACTAGACGAGGAACAGCAACGCCAGGAAGAAGGTATTGAACTGATAGCATCCGAGAACTTCGTGAGCAAACAAGTGATGGAAGCCGCCGGCTCGGTAGCAACCAACAAATACGCCGAAGGCCTTCCGGGCAAACGCTACTATGGTGGCTGTGAAATAGTCGACGAGATAGAGACCATTGCTATTGAGCGCGCAAAACAGCTTTTCAACGCCGAGTGGGCAAACGTGCAGCCACATAGTGGTGCACAGGCTAACGCCGCAGTAATGCTGGCCTGCCTGCAGCCAGGCGACAAGATATTAGGGTTCGACCTTTCGCATGGTGGCCACCTTACCCATGGCTCACCGGTAAACTTCTCCGGTAAGTTATACGAACCCCACTTTTACGGTGTGAAGAGAGAAACCGGTTATATTGATTATGAGCAGCTGAAAGAGGTAGCACTGCGCGAGAAACCGAAGCTGATCGTATGTGGCGCTTCCGCCTATTCACGTGATTGGGACTACGCTTTTATTCGCCAGGTAGCTGATGAAGTAGGTGCGTTGGTACTGGCAGATATATCTCATCCGTCGGGCCTTATTGCACGTGGCTTGTTAACAGACCCGCTTCCGCATTGCCATATAGTAACTACCACTACGCATAAGACCTTGCGCGGCCCACGTGGCGGCCTTATCTTATTAGGCAAAGACTTTGAGAACCCATGGGGACTTAAAACACCCAAGGGTGAAGTAAGAATGATGTCGAACCTCCTAGACATGGCTGTTTTCCCCGGCACACAAGGCGGCCCTCTGGAGCACATCATAGCTGCTAAAGCAATAGCCTTCGGCGAAGCATTAAGCGACAGCTACATGAAGTATATTGTTCAGGTAAAGCTGAACGCCGCAGCAATGGCCAAAGCTTTTGTTGACAGGGGTTACGAGATCATCTCAGGAGGAACAGATAACCACCTTATGCTTATCGACCTAAGGAACAAGAACATCAGCGGCAAAGCTGCTGAGAAGGCTTTGGGCGAGGCAGACATCACCATCAATAAAAACATGGTGCCTTTTGATGACAAATCTCCATTTGTTACATCGGGTATACGTGTAGGCACAGCGGCTATAACTACACGAGGCCTTAAAGAGAAGCACATGGAAGCCATTGTGCAATTGATAGATGATGTATTAAAAAGCCCTGAAGACGAAACTGTTTTGAAGAAAGTTCGTAAAAAGGTGCACAAGCTGATGGCAGATCATCCATTATATAGCGACAAGCATTTAAACTAAATTTAATGGCTGTAGGGCAGGGTATGAAAGAAAACGAAGAAAGCGGACGCTTAACCGCTCTGCATTCGTACGACATTCTCGATTCGCTGCCCGAAAAAGAGTATGATGCTATTGCGCGCCTGGCCTCCTATATATGCCAGGCGCCGCTAGCCTTTATTACCTTTATTGATAATGACCGACAGTGGTTTAAATCCAAAGTGGGTTACGATATTGACTTTATTCCTAAAGTCGATTCTTTTTGCCGCCACACAATCCTAAAGAAAGAACTGGTAGAAGTGCCTGATGCTTCTCAAAACGAATTGTTTTGCGAAACAGAAATGGTTACCGGAAACTTCCATATTCGATTTTACGCCAGCGCGCCGTTGATTGATCCGGATGGCTACTGTATTGGAACCCTTTGCGTTTTCGACCAGCAGCCGAAACACCTAAGCGACGAGCAAAAGGATGCCTTAAGCACCCTGGCCGACGAGGTGATGAGTCACCTCATCCTCCGCAAGCAAAAGAAGGAACTGGAGCAAAGCTTGCAGGCACATAAAGATTTTTACACGCTCTTTAACAGTTCATCTGAAATACACTTCATTGCAGGTGCCGATTCCAACATCGAATTAATAAATAACTGCGTAAGCGACATCCTGGGCTACAGTCCGGAACAAGCCGTTGGCAAATCGTTATGGTCATTTGTAGCAGGCCAAAACCGCGAACAATTTGCTCCCCTTATAGAAAAGGCTGTAGCCTCGCATGAGCCGTTTGAACTTGATACGCAAGCCGTTACCTCAACCGGCGAAATGAAGTGGATCAGCTGGACAGCTGTGAACAAGAATGGCAAATGGTATGCAAGCGGCCGCGACGTTACTTACCAAAAAAACCTGCTTACCCAAACAGAACAGCTCTCACTGGTTGCCAGTAAAATTAAGAACGGCGTTCTGATAAGCGACGCAGAAGATAAGGTACTATGGACCAACGCGGCTTTTGAAGATATCACCGGTTACAATATTAAAGATGTTGAGGGACGGTTTTTAGGAGATGTTTTAAAAGGCAAGCCTAAAGACCAGAATGCTGAGAACGAACTTATAGATGCACTTCAAAATAAGCGTTCATACGAAGTGGAGCTATCGATAACCACTAAAGATGGCAGGGCTCTTTGGATCTCGGTAACCAATTCTATCATTTATGGCCCTACTGGTAAGATAGAAAAATTCATCCGCATAATTATTGATATTACCAGCCGCAAACGCGCCGAACAGGATGTGGAGATACTCTCATTTGCTGCCAGGAAGTCGCCAAGCGGCATTATGATCCGTGATGCGGAAGGTAAGATCATTTGGATGAATGACTCAATGTCGCACATCATTGGCTATACGCTGGATGAGCTAAGGGGCCAAACCATGGGCACAAAACTCCTTGGAGAAGACACCGACATGCGGGTGTTTGAAAAAGCCTTGGACGCCGTAAAGCAGAATAAGTCTTACGAGGTCGAGTTAAAAATCTACAAAAAGGACGGTACCCCTACCTGGGTATTTATAACTAACAGTCCGCTGTTTAACGAGGTAGGGCAGGTAGAGCGGCAAATTGGTGTTATGGTTGATGTAACCGCACGTAAACAAACCGAGGAACAGTTAAACATGCTTTCGCTAGTTGCAAGTAAAGCAACCAGCGGGGTGGTTATAAACGATAGCAGCGGCAAAGTAGAATGGGTAAATGATGCGTTTGAAAGTATAACAGGCTATTCGCTTGCTGATGTTGAAGGTGGCCATTTAGGTGATGTTTTGAAAGGGGAACTGACCGACGTTTCAATTATTTCTAAAGCAAGGGAACTGTCTGAGAAAAAGCAATCCTTTGAAGTCGATTTACTGGTTTACAAAAAAGATGGCACCCCAATATGGATATCTGTAATTAACTCAGTTATCACCAATGATGCAGGGAAAGTAGATAAGTACATTGAAGTTATACTTGATATTACTGCAAAGAAAAAAGCTGAACTTGAACTTATCACTGCAAAAGAAGAGGCTATACAATTAAGCAGAGCAAAAGATATGTTTATTGGCGTAATGAGCCATGAGATACGTACGCCGCTTAATGCTGTAATCGGCATGTCGCATTTGTTGATGAACGACAATCCGTCTGAGTCTCAAAAAGAGAACCTGAACATTCTTAAGTTTTCGGCCGAGAACCTGATGACGCTGATTAATGATGTACTGGATTTTACAAAAATTGAGACTGGCAATATCGAGCTTGAAAAAGCTAGGGTAAACGTTAGAGAAATGATTGAGGGCGTTACGCTGTCAATGCAGTATAAAGCACAGGAAAACGGCATATATCTGCGTAGTAATATAGAAGAGAGTATACCGGCTTTTGTTATTGGTGATAGGGCCAGATTGGTTCAAATACTGCTGAACCTGGTAAGCAATTCGGTTAAATTCACATCAGCGGGAGGTGTGGATATCGACTTGAAGGTTATAGAACAGGATACGAAGTCTGTAAGGATACGTTTTGCAGTTTCTGATACTGGAATTGGTATTGCAAAAGACAAATTAAATACCATCTTTGAATCTTTTAAGCAGGCTGAGGCTGATACCACCAGAAATTACGGTGGTACAGGCTTGGGATTGGCTATTAGTAAACGATTAATAGAGTTGCACGATTCCAGGATTAACGTTGACAGCGTACCTGGACGGGGCTCTACTTTCTGGTTTACAATAACTTTTAAAAAGCTGGAAGACCAAACCGTAAATAATAACAACAAAGTGGAAACAGGGCTCAATATCCATGTGCTGGTGGTTGATGATAACCAAATAAACAGGCTACTTATAAATAAGGTGCTTAAAAAATGGGGCGCCACTGCAGACTTTGCCGAAAATGGTCAGGAAGCTATCGATAAGCTTCAGGAACATAAGAATTTTGATGTGGTGCTAATGGACATCCATATGCCTATAATGGGCGGACTTGAAGCTACCGGCGTTATCCGCACTTTTAACGATCCGTATTTCCAGAACTTGCCAATAATAGCGCTTACCGCCTCTATGCTAAGTAATCAGATGGGTGAAATAGAGAACGCCGGCATGAACGACTATATACTAAAGCCATTCGATCCTGCTACATTGCACGATAAACTCAGCAGATACCAAAAACAATAAAGATTAACATTGACTACACCGCGTAAGCGATGGTAGCAATGCTTAGCGTGAGTTGAGGTATCTTAAGCAATTCTGCACCGCACGCCTCCAGGGTGGAGCCGGTAGTTACAATATCATCCACTAACAAGACATGTTTATTTTGTAATTGCTGCGGGTGCTTTACGGCAAATACTTGTTGCATATTTTCAAATCTTGAGAAGCGGGATTTTCGGGTTTGCGTTTTAGTAGACACTGTACGAACCAGATTGTTGGCAAGCACTGTCGCGTCCATCTTGCTTGCAAGCCCATCGGCAAAACACTCGCTCTGATTATAACCACGCTCGCGCAATCGTTTGTTATGTAATGGAACAGGTATAATGTAATCCACGTTCTTAAAAACCTCACTTTTATTCAGCTGCTGCCCTGCAATGGCACCAAGCGCATTTCCAATGCCATGCATACCATCATATTTAAAATGGTGCATCATCCGCTGAACATTACTACCCTTATTAAAATAGTACAATGCGTAAGCGCCCGCAACCGGCAGCTTACCCCAAAATTGTTGCGCTACTATATTATCGGGCTGTTCGTGAAAATTTGTATAAGGTAAATTATACAGACAATGTGTACAGATAACGTGTTCGCTAGATACAAGCGTAACATGGCACGCGGCACAAAGCTCCGGAAAAATGAGCGAGAAGAAATCGTTAAAATAGGAGCGAACAGCGTTCATGAGCATGAAGATAGCAGATTATCTTCTCTGTTTTTATATATCAATTCTTGGTAAACAAAAATCCCGGCCAATTTAGTTTAGCCGGGATCCTGTATAGTAACCATTAATCTAAGATAACTTAGAATGGCAAATCATCATCATCTGGTGCTGAGCTAATATCAGCAGGAGCAGCATACTGCGGAGCTGCAGATGCACCACCACTTAACACATTTATTTTCCAAAGTTGCATTGAGTTAAAATAGCTTTTTTTGCCTGTTTTATCTGTCCATGGGCGTCCGCGCAGGTTAAAGAAAACCTCCACATCGTCACCAACCTTAATATTGTCAAGCAGTGCGCAACGATCCTGTATTGCCTCGAACTTTAAATACTCAGGATATTGTGGGTTCTCGATATATTCAACTATTAATTCTCGTTTCTTAAGTGATTCTGTCACCTGGGCAGTTGGGCCCACTTCGTGTACTTTACCTTTGATCTCCATTGCTTCCGAAATATTTAAAATGTAAAGTTAAGAGTATGAAATTAAAACGGCGGCTTTTTATTCATAAATTCGCCAATTATTATATGCAAGTTTTCCACAACGAAAGTAAGATCATCATCACCTGCAATAAGCGTTTGTCGCCATATTTAAAGCAGGAAGTAGAAGCCCTTGGGTTTGAACCAACCCGTGTTTTCCAAACCGGCGTAGAGCTGCAGGGAACTGTTACAGACACCATCCCGCTAAACCTTAACCTGCGCTGTGCTAGTCAAATACTTTACCTTTTAAAGAGTTTTGAAGCAGAGAACCCGGATGAGCTTTATAACGAACTGGTGAAAATAGAATGGGAGGATCTGATTGATTTTTCCGGGTATTTTTCTGTTACTTCCAATGTTAACAACAAGCATATCCTAACGCCGCTATTTGCCAATGTAAAGGTAAAAGATGCCATTGTAGACAGGATAAAGCAAAAGAAAGGTATCCGTCCAAATTCTGGTGCAGATGCAAATAAAACTGTTGTACATCTCTACTGGCAGGACAATAAGGCCGATGTTTTTATTGATACATCAGGCGAGACCCTGGCCAAACACAGCTATCGTAAAATACCCGGCAAAGCGCCGATGCTGGAAGCACTTGCTACTTCCACTATCATGTCGACCAGTTGGGATCGTCAAAGCACTTTTGTAAACCCAATGTGCGGCTCGGGTACGCTTGCTATAGAAGCAGCACTGCTTGCAACCGATAAACACCCAGGCCTGTTTCGGATGAATTACGGCTTTATGCACATATTGGGGTATGATGAGCAGGTGTTTTTTACAGAACGCCGCACTCTTAAAGACAAAGCCAAAAAGGCCATCAACTTTAAAATAATAGCTACAGACATCTCAGATGATGCCGTAGATATTGCCCGAAAGAACGCCAATACAGCAGGTGTAGAACATTTGATAGACTTTGCTGTTTGTGATTTTGCAGATACAGAAGTACCCGAAGGCCCGGGCATTATAATGTTTAACCCCGAGTATGGAGAGCGTTTAGGAACCCATACTAAGCTGGAAATAACTTATAAACGCATAGGCGATTTCCTGAAACAAAAGTGTTTAGGAAAAAGTGGTTATGTATTCACCGGCAATCCTGACCTGGCCAAAAAGATTGGCTTAAAGGCTGCCCGGAAAATAGAATTTTATAACGGTAAGCTGGACTGCCGCCTTTTTGAGTACGAACTGTACGAAGGCACTAAACGCGAACCAAAAGCAGAATAAATGAAAAAGCTCCTGATAATTGCCCTGTTTATACTTTCATCAGCCCTTGCGAAAGCGCAGGAAGGTGATCTTGCGTTTCCTTTTCAGGGTGGAAGCCCTATCATGATTAGGTTCTTTACCGATAGCCTGCAGGTAGGCCAGGATATAAAAGATAAAAAGGCAAGCGGCATGGCTGTTATCAAATTCACTGCCGATATCAGCGGACAGATACAGAAGATTGTGATCTACTATGCAGATGATTACATGCTTACTCTTCCTGTAATAGAAGCACTTAGAAAGTCTAACAAAAAATGGATCATCCCTAATAAAGAGAAGTTTCACGATTTTATTATACCGTTTTCAATAAGCTATAATGCACCCGCTACAGGTGTGGCCGAAGTTCAGAAAGCTGCTTACGCCTATTTTAAACAACGTAAACCTATCCTCACTAAAGACCAGCTGCCACTAAACGCCGCTACCCTGCTGCCTGTAGTAGTGGTTAAGTACGACCTTTAACAAGCAACGTTAACGGGGCCAAAATGTGAAAAGTGTTCAGCTTTTTTGTGCCCGGCGGTAAAAAAGCGTTTTTGAACACTTTTTCAGTCCCGTTAAAAAAGGCGTCAAATAGCATCATTATGCCTGTTTTTGGCTTAAAATTCGTGCAGGCACCTTTAAAAATCACACGATTTCACAGTGCTAAATTGAAATTTATTTGCATTGTATAGGGTAAATTACAGGTAGCAAATCTCCCTTTTACAACACGTGCCAAATACTGCCCGGGCGCCAGTCAGCGCCAAATGATTTCATCGTTCGGAAAAAAAATTAATTTAAACCTAACAAAAAGAAATCCGTACTCATCCGCTTCTCGTTAGTATACGATTATTGACCTCCGACAATTAAAAAAGATGAAGAATCTGCTAAGTTTCAAAGTTAAAGCCGTTGCTGCTAACATTCGTAATAAACGCGAAGAATTAAACTATACCCAGGAATATCTTGCAGCCAAACTTAAAATTTCACAGAACGCATATAGCAAAATAGAACTTGGCTACACCAAGATCACATTGGAACGTCTTTTCCAGATAGCTGAAGTTTTGGAAACCGAGCTGATGGACCTCATTAAAGCAGATAAAGCCGAAGCTGCCTGACCCGCAATAATTTTCAGGGTTATCAATATCCCTTAATATATTTGCCGCAAACAAAATTTGATGAGCGACGCAGATATAGTAGGGCAAACTATAGCTTTTGTAAAACAAACCCTTAGCGACGCCGAAGGCGGGCATGACTGGTGGCACATACAACGGGTACACACCAACGCCAGGCGCATTGCAGCAGGCGAAAGCTGCCATCTGCTCACCGTAGAACTTGCTGCACTGCTGCATGATATTGCTGACAGCAAATTTCACGGAGGCGATGAGGAAATTGGCCCGCGCACCGCAGGTGATTACTTAAAAAGCATTAACGTAAACGCGGCTATTATAGAGCATGTTCAGCAGATCATCCGGTACATGTCTTTTAAAGCGAGCTTTGATAAGCCGTCCTTTCACTCAACAGAGCTTGCCATTGTACAGGATGCCGACCGGCTGGATGCAATAGGTGCCATTGGTATTGCCCGCGCATTTACCTACGGAGGTTTCAAGGGGCGCGAATTGTACAACCCCGAAATTGAACCCAACCTAAACATGAGCAAAGAGGAATACAAAAACTCCGCTGCGCCAACAATTAACCACTTTTATGAAAAGCTGCTGTTGCTCAAAGACAAAATGAATACCTCCACCGGCAAGCAGTTGGCTCAGCAACGGCACAACTTTATGCTCAGTTACCTGCAGCAGTTTTATAGCGAAGTACAATAACTCAATATTATAAAACGCCTGTTATGAACAAAACCTTACTCTTATTAGCCGCGCTGCTCGCCGGACAATATGCCCGGGCGCAGGATACTTTAAAACAGCAGCGTTTTAACCTGCACTTCCAGCAAACCGTTATTACACAAGCTAAGCCATCTTTTAGCGCCAACTATTCCGGAGCAAACAGCCTGCTTACCAACAGCGAAACGCAAACGTCGCTTACCACAACTTTATTTGGCGGTGCACGGCTGTGGAAAGGAGCAACGGCATATTTTAATCCGGAGATGTCTGGCGGTTCCGGATTAAGTAAAACACTTGGCGTTGCCGGTTTTCCAAATGGTGAAACCTTCAGGGTAGGCGGTGCCGAACCCAAGATATACATAGCCCGCCTTTACTTTACCCAAACCTTCGGGTGGGGCAATGATAAAGACACCCTGGCAGACGATGTGAACCAGCTCGGCGGCCTGCGCAGCAAGCGTTACCTAAATTTTACGGTCGGCAAATTTGGCATGGCAGATTTTTTCGACGGTAACGAATTCAGCCATGATGCCCGCTCTCAGTTCATGAACTGGGCATTGATGGATAATGCGGCATGGGACTACCCGGCCAATACCCGTGGTTACGTAATGGGCGCAATGGCCGAGCTGGGGCAGCCTACATGGGCGTTGCGATTTGCCTTCACCATGACAACCACCTCTGCAAACGGTGCAATATGGGACCAGCGCGTAAGTCGCGCCAATACGCAAACCCTGGAATACGAGAAACGGTATAAACTGAACGGCCGCAACGGCACAGTACGCATCCTTGGTTTCCGTAACAATGGCAAAATGGGTGTTTACAGAGACGCTTTAGCGCTAAACCCCGTTAACCCCATTGTAGATACTACCCTTACTTACGGCAAGCACAAGTACGGCTTTGGCATCAGTGCCGACCAATACCTCAGCAGAGACTTTGGTGTATTTGCCAAGGCAAGCTGGAATGATGGCAAGACCGAGACCTGGGCCTTTACGGAAATAGACCGGTCTGTAAGTTTAGGGGCTGTATTAAGGGGCGGCAGTTGGAACCGTGGAGATGATGAACTGGGCCTGGCATTTGTTGGCAACGGCCTATCTGCACCGCACCGCGATTACCTGAAAGCGGGCGGTTACGGCTTTATCATAGGCGACGGGCGGCTCAACTACAGCACCGAATTGATTGCCGAGGTTTATTATAAAATTAATGCTTATCAAAAAAAGCTATGGCTATCGCCCGATTACCAGTTTATTGCCAACCCCGCTTATAACAAAGACCGCGGCCCGGTAAACGTTTTCTCTCTGCGCGCGCATGTAGAGTTTTAGCTGATCAGTTAAACCAAAACACTAAAGTAAAGTCACACCAAATACACGCCCGGTATAATGAAGAAACTCAGTTTAGCAATATTAATCTTAACAGTAACACTCAGCAGCTTTGCGCAGGTTGCCAACAACCTTACAAAAGCTTCGGTAACGTTTAAGATAAAGAACATGGGCATAAATACCGGCGGTAAGATAGGGACCGTACAGGCCGACGTTCAGTTTGTACCCTCAGACCTTGCCAAAAGCAAGATAGACGCCACGGCAGAGAGTGCATCTATTAACACCGATAACGAGATGCGCGACAATCACCTAAAGGGAGAGGATTACTTTGATGTTGCTAAGTACCCTAAGATAACAATGCGCTCTATTTCTTTTAAACACAATAGCGGCAACAACTACACTGGTCAGTTTAACTTAACCATTAAAGACAAAACCAAACAGGTAACTGTACCATTCACCTACACCGAAGCTGGAGGCACAGCAGTTGTAAAGGGCTCCTTCAAAATCAACCGTAAAAATTTTGGCGTGGGTGGCAGCAGTTTGGTACTGGCAGACGAAGCTACCATTACTATAGAAGCCGAAGTAAGCAAGTAGTACTTTAATTAGTAACAATAACTTAATACCAGAGGCTGGAGCAGGTTGTTATTTCATTCATTTCCAAAGTGTACCTTTGTGTATGAATTTGCGTGTGCTCGTTCTCATCAATTCCGCGGCTGTAGCTATCAGCTTGTCGGCAGTAAACTATTATTTTCAGCACAAGTGGTACGATATGATCATCACCTTCCTGGTGACTTTGATCAGCAGTTATATCGTATTTTACTATCTTATCGAAAAGTATATCTATTCGCGTATCAAGCTTATTTATAAGCTTATCCACAACTTAAAACTGGGCCGCGATTTGAGAGATGCCCTTGGCGAACATGTAACCGCCAACCCTATTAAAGATGTGGAGAATGAGGTAAAAGAGTGGGCACGGATTAAGAAAACGGAGATTGACGATCTGCGTAAACAGGAAAAATTTCGACGGGACTTCCTCTCTAACATCTCTCATGAGTTTAAGACTCCGCTGTTTGCTATACAGGGTTATATAGAAGCCCTGCAGGACGATGGTTTTGACGACCGCGAAATGGCAGAACAGTTTTTGAAAAAGGCTTCAAAAAATGTAGACCGCCTAAGCTATCTGATTAAAGACCTTGATGAGATATCTAAACTGGAATCAGGCGAGATCCCGATTAATTACAGCAAGTTTAAAATTAATGATCTTATAAAAGAAGTGTTTGAATCGCTGGAGTTTAAGGCCAGGGATCACAACATCAAGCTAATATTTAAACAGAAGTATGACGACGGTATTTACGTAAATGCCGATCGCGAGAAGATACGACAGGTACTGGTTAACCTTATAGATAACTCCTTTAAATACGGCAAGGAAGGCGGAAGTACATCTGTAAGCCTGTTTACCCTGCATGACCAGGTGTTGGTAGAAGTAACTGATGACGGGCTTGGCATTGAAGAAAAGAACCTGCCGCGGCTATTTGAGCGGTTCTTCCGTACCGATACGAGCCGCTCCCGGCAGATTGGCGGATCGGGCCTGGGCCTGGCTATTGTTAAGCACATTGTAGAAGCGCATCAGCAAAACATTAACGTAAGAAGCACAGAGGGTGTAGGATCTACCTTCGGCTTTACACTGCAAAAAGTTAAGCAGGCCTTGCCATTCCCCAATATACCCGTGTTAAAAAGTTAACATTAATTTAACATTGCATCCGTACCTTTACTGAAATTTAATAACAATGTCTCTTAACAGTATCTTTCAATACTTTGTCCCTAAGGATAAAAAAACTTTCTTCCCGCTTTTTGAGCAGGCAGCAAGCAACGTTGTAACTATGGCTACTATACTGGTAGAAGCTGTAAACTCTACTAACCCGGTTACACAAGAAGAACTGTTTCGCCAGATAGATAAGCTGGAAAACAAAGGTGACGAACTTACCCACCAGATATACCTGGAACTGGGCAAGAACTTCATTACCCCGTTTGACCGTGAAGATATACACTCGCTGGCCACCGCGATAGATGACGTAGCTGATTATATACATGGTGCATCAAACCGGATGAGCCTGTATAAAATAGAAGATTATAACGAGCACATTCGCAAACTGTCTGACCTTATTCTGCAGGCCAGCGGTGACCTTGAAAAAGCTGTACGCGAACTGAAAGACTTGAAGAACGTGCGTGCGATTGCCGATTCTTGTATCCGCATTAACAGCGTAGAAAACCAGGCCGACTACGTGTTTGACCGTGCTGTTGCAGATCTTTTCCTGTACGAGACCGACGCTATTAAACTAATTAAATACAAAGAGATACTGGCTGCGCTGGAAACGGCTACAGATATGTGCGAGGATGCTGCCAACGTGATGGAATCTATTTTAGTTAAAAACGCCTAAGCATACCTTAAACTTTTTACATGGTAACCACCCTGCTTGTTGTTGTAGTTTGCCTGGCCATTATATTTGATTTTATAAACGGCTTTCACGACGCTGCCAACTCCATTGCTACAATTGTTTCTACCAAGGTTTTAACGCCTTTCCAGGCAGTACTTTGGGCTGCATTCTTCAACTTCCTTGCTTATTTTGCCGTACGGTACTGGGGTTTCCACGGGGGTAATTTTTCCGTTGCAAATACAGTAGCCAAAACCGTACTGGAACAGTTTATAACCATGCAAGTGGTACTGGCCGGCCTTGTTGCCGCCATCACCTGGAACCTTATCACCTGGTGGTTTGGTATCCCCTCAAGCTCATCGCACACGCTTATAGGTGGCTTTGCCGGTGCAGGCATGACCAACGCTATGTTTATGGGCGCCAACGCCTTCGCCGCAGTGAATGCCAAGGTGGTGCTTACTACTATTGCCTACATCTTTTTAGCCCCGTTTATAGGTTTGTTTATTGCATATATGGTGACCATCCTCATCCTGCATATTTGCAAGAACGCCAAGCCTGTTAAGGCCGAAAAATGGTTTAAAAGTGGTCAGCTGATATCATCGGCAGCATTAAGCTTTGCGCATGGTGGTAACGATGCGCAGAAGGTTATGGGTATTATTTACGTTGCCCTTGTATCATCCCAGGTAATTAAAACCGGTACACCAATGCCAAACTGGATACCTGTAGCTTGCTACAGCGCAATTGCACTGGGTACCATGTCTGGCGGCTGGAAGATTGTAAAAACCATGGGCACCAAAATAACTAAGGTTACGCCGCTTGAAGGTGTAGCTGCAGAATCTGCAGGTGCTATCACCCTGTTCATTACCGAAAACTTTGGTATACCGGTATCTACAACACATACCATTACAGGCTCTATTATTGGTGTGGGCCTTACAAAAAGGGTATCTGCTGTACGCTGGGGCGTTACTATAAACCTCGTATGGGCGTGGATAATTACCATCCCGATTTCCGCGCTGCTTGCAGGATTAGTGTTTGTACTGGTACGGGCTTTATCTTAAACTTAATTGGCAGTACTTTTGCTTTACTGCCGGCATGAAAAAAGCCTTACTCCTATTATTTCCGATCCTGCTTTTCACCGCAACCAGCTGCGATACGCTTAACCAGGTAGCTCAAACAACCATTCAGCAATACGGTAACCCTACAAACCTCGAGATCAGTAACGGCCTTAAACAGGCGCTGGAAATAGGTACAGGTAAAAGCTCTGACCAACTTTCTACCGTTGATGGCTTTTTTGCAAATGCTGCCGTAAAAATTCTTTTTCCACCGGAAGCCCAGAAGGTTGAAAAAACCCTCCGCAGTATTGGCTTGGGTAAACTGGCAGACAATGTAGTGTTGTCGCTCAACCGGGCTGCAGAAGATGCAGCCAAAGGTGCTAAACCTATATTTGTGAATGCAATAAAGCAGATGACCATACAGGATGTCACCAACATTTTGCTTGGCAACCAGGATGCTGCTACACAGTACTTCAAACGCACCACTACTTTGCAATTATCATCCAGCTTTAAGCCTGTTATTCAGAACAGTTTGAACAAGGTAGGTGCCACCAAATACTACGGTGATGCAGCCGCGGCTTACAACAAAATACCATTGGTAAGCAAGATCAACCCGGACATAACCGACTATGTTACACAAAAAGCCATAGATGGCTTGTTTTACGAGATAGCTAAAGAAGAGCTTAATATCAGGCAAAACCTCTCTGCCAGAACCACCCCTTTACTACAGAAAGTGTTTGGTTATTACGATAAGAATAAAAGATAACTTACAACGAGCGGAATGTTACAGTGAAGAGTACCTGCTGTGACTTTCCGCTATCATTGCCTTTCCATGATGGGCCGTTGGAAACAATACTCCTGGCCTTAGCATCAGCAATGGAGCTAAGGCTTTTTACTACGCTTATATTGCTGATGGTTCCGTTCGGGCTTACGTCAAACTTCAATTTTACGTCACCTGTTTTCTCTCCCGCCGGTAGCACCGCCTGTTGAGCTATGTAAGCGTTGTAAGCCTCCATACCTATTAGGGGGCGTGCAGTACTCTCTGCTCGTACCACCGTAACTTCTGCCAATTGCGAACCTGCATCTTTCCCATTGGCGGATCCTATGTAACCCATTGAGGTATTTGCCGAATCCTTTGCTGTGGAAGTTTTAAAGCGGCTTGTTGATTGAGAAGGCGCAGCAAGCCCGGTGCCGGTAGCGGCAACCGGATTGTTTTCAGCCGCAATAACTTTACTCTTTACATCAACCTTCGGGGGCTGTACGGTAGCAAGGTCCCCCAGGTAGTAGCGATTGTTATATTCCGGCCTGCCTTCACGCTCCTTTTTGGTTACACCCTCCACTTTACCTGTTAATGGCTGCGAAAGTGGCTTTTTGCTGATCGCAACTACCGCGGGCATTTCACCGGAATCTCTTTGCTTGGCAATAACGTCCATTACACGCTCATCCAACGGCAACTCAGATGAGGCTGAAGCCTGTGGCTGGGCGGCGATCGTCCTGGTTGTATCAGTAATTTGGGGGGTTTCGCTTTCCACAAGGGTGCGGTCGTTTCTATACTGACGAGCTGCTTTAGTCTCCTTTGTACGTGGCGGTGCGATTGCAAGCACAGGAACGCTATCAATCGTAGCAGGCGGCAGGGACTTCGGAATTGTATCGGCTGGCGGTAAGTGCTCGTTACGCGCGGATAAAGGAGCATTGATGGGTTTATTCCTATTGTAGAGTAACCCAACCACCACCATAAAGCCTATCACGCCCGCCGCGGCAGCCATCATCCACCACGGAATAATGCGGCGCTGCTTCTCTTCCACTCTTTCCTGCAAACGTTGCGAAAGCCTGCTAAGATTGGCAGACTGATTGTTTGCCGATGCTTCATAACCTTCTATAGCATCCATCAGGAATGGATCATGCTGTGCCTGCCGCTCTAGTTGGTGCATAGCTTTGGCATCAAGTTCCCCGCTGAGGTACTTTTGTATAAGGGTTATATCGTGCCTTTGTTTATCCACCGTTCCGTTCGAGGCAAATCTTTAAATTACGTTTGCCATTCTGTATATAACTTTTTACTTCGTTCATGGTAAAGCCGGTAACCTCGGCTATATCTTTATAACATCTCTCTTCCAAATAGAACAATTGCACGCTTTGTTTTTGAGCAGGCGTTAATTTACCCATGCAGTGCTCCAGTTTATTGAGTGATTCTTCGCGTCCATTCTCTTCAGGATGCACAATCGGGTCAAATTCCATAAACTCTTCAAGTTCAACCGTAATTATTTTTTTTCCTGCCCTTAATTGCATCAAACAATAATTACGGCTGAGCACATAAAGCCAGCTCTTGAACTGTTTAATCTCGTGCTGCCTCACTTTTGTAACCAGTTCTTCAAATATCGCCATTACAGCATCCTGTGATTGCTCCTCGTCCTTAAGGTATTTAAGACAAACACCGTATACCAGATGCATATGGCGCTCGTATAGCTTACCCAATACGGCCAGGTCGCCATGCGCGCGATAGCCGGCTACCAGCTTGTCATCATCGTCGTTAACAGGTGTAATTGGTTTTTTGAAGAAACTCATTAAAGTTGCAAATTATTATTTTTTTGCGTCTTTATGCCAAATTACACATTGTTATTTAGGCTTTGAAGAGGTTGCTGCAGCGAACGCCTCCAGGTATTTGTTGATGTAAAAGTCTTTTGATTTGCTTTTATATTGCATTATAAAGCGTGGATGCTCCAGGGCGACTATCCTGTCAAAAAAGTGGTATTCGTCGTTTAGCTTATTGATAAACTTTTCGTTCTTCCCTGTGCCGAAGCAAAAACAAACATCAGTATAACACCCGATGCTTATCTGCTTTCTAATGTTCTCAATAATAGAAGGCGTTACAACATTACAAAGCTCTTTACTATCATAATAATTGTAATTCTTTTCCTCTCCATTAGCACCAATTTGGGTGAGTGCAAGTGGAAAAAGCGAATTGATATAGAGATCCTGATAGAAAGCTTCCGGGCCTCCGTAAGCGTTTATCATCTCATAGATGAATACAGAGGATGTTTCGTGCATAAGTTTCCCCTCATAAGCTATATTGCATTCTGAGATAAGCCGCTTAGGATCCGTAAAAGGTATCCCGGTTAGCCCGCCTCCGAACCGGCCGGGATTTATCCCGAGGATTAAGTGGCGAGGGCGTTCATCATTATAGTACTTGCCATAAAAGTCCTTGCAAATTCGTGCTACCTGCGAATCCCCTTTGTAAGGATTCATGATGCGGATATCCGATGGCAACGGCGGCCCGGCATATTCCACTTCCTTATAAAACTGTATTACTCTATTGCCAAACGACATATTACTTTTGCGATGGTTGTTGTCCAAATGCTTTACTCAGCAGATCATACAATTCCGGGTGTTTGGTTTTAAACTCATCTGGCTTGGTAAAAAAGTACTCTGATGTAACGGCCAGGAACTCTGCCTCATTAGTCACAGCGTACGGGTTAATGTCAGAATGCCCGTCTTCAATCCGTGCTATCTCTTTATGCATCATTTTTAGCCAGGGCTCAACATATTCATTTACTAAAAATGCTTCCGGCACTCCATCTGTCGCCCCGTCAGCCTTATCAATCAAATGAACAAACTCATGTATACCGGTATTTTCTTTACCCGAATTTTTTGAAAAACCTTTTTCGAGCGCACGGCGCGAAAGGATCATTTGTCCATTCATGTAACCACTACCAACCATGCCCATTATGTTACGATCCTCTCCTTCAAACTGAAAGTCTTTGTCAAACGTGTCCGGGTATAAAAGAACATTGGTAACATTTCTAAAACTCCAATCCTCAAAGCCGAAGATGGGGATAACAGCGCTTGAGGCTACAAGCAACCTGTCCAATTGAGTTAATTCGAGACCAACACCTTCTATCCGTACATCATCAAAAAAATGTTCAATTTTATCTTCAAACCGCAGTTTGTCCACATCGTTAAGTTTAGCGTAGAAATTAACATGTGCCTGTAACAGCTGCTTCTGTTCGGCAGTTAACAAGTTGCCTGTTGACTTAGCGCCGTTTTTCCGTTTACTACCAATAGCGATTACGAGCACAAAGGCAATTAGTATAATAAATGTGACCATGGGAACAAGGTAACAATAAAAGGTTCTTAAACACAAAGAGCGACGGGTAAACCCGTCGCTCTCCTAATATTCAAACTCGCGAAATCGCGTTTAGATTAATAATCTTACCGGCTCTTCAAGCAATTGCTTAAGTGTTTGCAAGAAGGCAGCTGCTGTTGCGCCATCCACCACGCGGTGATCTGCACTCAAGGTTACTTTCATGACATTGCCAGGTACTACCGCGCCGTTTTTAACAACCGGTACTGCCTGTATGCCGCTTACCGCAAGTATACACGCGTTAGGAGTGTTAATGATGGCCGTAAACTCGTCAACACCAAACATGCCCAGGTTAGATATGGTGAAAGTAGAACCTTCCATTTCTGCAGGTTGTAATTTTTTGGACTTGGCTTTTGAGGCAAACTCTTTTACTTCTACAGAAAGGTGGCTTAATGATTTGTTATCAGCAAATTTAATTACAGGTACCAACAAGCCTTCGTCTACCGCAACGGCTACACCAATGTGTACATGCTCGTTAGTACGGATCTTATCGCCTAAGAACGAAGAGTTGATAGCCGGGTGCTGCCTTAAGGCTACAGCGCAGGCTTTTACCACAAAATCGTTAAAAGATATTTTTACAGGTGCTACATCGTTCATCTTTACGCGTGCTGCAATAGCCTGATCCATGTCTATAGACATGGTCACATAAAAATGCGGTGCAGTAAACAAGCTTTCAGATAAACGGCGGCTGATTGCCTTACGCATTTGCGTAACAGGCCTTTCGCTGAACTTCTCTTCACCTGTAAAGCTTGGCAATACGATAGGTGCTTTTGCCGGTGCAGCCTGGGCTGTTTCCTGCGGTTTTGCAGCAGGTGCGCTTTCGGTAGCAGCTGCCTGTTTTGCAGATGGTGTAAAGCCTTCAACGTCCTTCTTGATGATACGGCCGCCTTCTGCGCTGCCTTTTACATCATTAAGGTTTATTCCTTTGTCTTTGGCTATCTTACGGGCTAGCGGTGATGCTTTAACGCGGCTGTCATCATCTGATGAACCAGCCTGAGAACCTTCAGCAGGAGCCGGGGTTTCTTCAGCAACGCTTGTAGTAGCTTCTTCTGCAGGTGCAGCAGTAGATGTACCATCGCTGCCGTCGGCATTGTCAATCAAAGGCTGTACATCTGTACCCTCTTTACCAACAATAGCAATAATTGCATTAACCTTTGCAGCTTCGCCTTCTTTAACGCCGATGTACAGCAGGGTACCTTCTTCGTAACCTACTACTTCCATTGTAGCTTTATCAGTAGCTACATCAGCAAGCGAGTCATCAGCTTTTACTTTGTCCCCAACTTTAAAGTTCCATTTTTCAATGGTACCTTCTGTCATGGTATCACTTAGCAGCGGCATACGAATAACAGTAGCCGGAATGCTTGAAGTATCTACCTTAGGTTTTGCAGCTGCAGACTTTTCGGCCGTTGCAGCAGGTTTTTTATCTTCAACGGCAGCAGGTTTAGCTTCTGCTGCTGGTTGTTCTTCTGATTTCGCAGGCGCAGCGTTACCGCCTCCGGCACCATCTAAGGCCGCTTTATAATCTTCGCCTTCTTTGCCTAAAACGGCAATTACGGCATCAACCGGGGCAGCACCGCCTTCCTGTACACCAATGTACAATAAAACGCCGTCCTGGTACGATTCAAAATCCATCGTGGCTTTGTCGGTTTCAATCTCGGCCAATACATCGCCCGATTTCACCTTGTCGCCAACTTTTTTATGCCATTTAGCCAATACCCCTTCGGTCATGGTATCGCTCATTTTTGGCATTTTAACTACTTCAGCCATATACTGTTTATATTGTTATATGTAGATATAATAAAACTAGTCGCGGATGTAAGGATAATCCTGTTGCACATATACATCAGTATACAGCTCAGAACCGTCAGGCCATGGCGACTCTTCGGCAAATGCTACCGCTTCCTCAACCTGTGCTTTTATTTTAGCTTCTATTTGTTCAAACCACTGGTCATCAGCATAACCTTCTTTTTGAATGGCTTGCTTTACAACCTCTATCGGGTCTTTCGCTTTATAGCTTTCCAGTTCTTCTTTAGTACGATACTTTTGAGGATCGCTCATAGAGTGGCCTTTAAAACGGTAAGTACGCATTTCAAGGAAAGTAGGGCCTTCGCCGCGGCGCGCACGTGAAACTGCTTCGTCCATTGCATTGTGTACAGCAACAGGATCCATACCGTCAACAGGTGACGATGGTATACCATATGGTAAGCCTAGTTTATAGATATCCGGCTGTATAGTAGTACGTGCTACCGATGTTCCCATCGCATAGCCATTGTTCTCACATATAAATATAACAGGCAGTTTCCACAAAGCGGCCATGTTAAATGTTTCGGTAAGGGCACCCTGGCGTACAGCGCCATCACCCATGTAAACAATGTTTACGTTGTCAGTACCTTTATATTTTTCTGCAAAGGCTATACCTGCACCCAGTGGTACCTGCCCGCCCACTATGCCGTGTCCGCCATAGAAGTTGTTTTCTTTATCAAACATGTGCATTGAGCCACCTTTACCTTTTGAGCAGCCGGTGATCTTACCATACATTTCGGCCATTACTGCTTTTGGGCTGGTACCTTTGGCAAGCGCGTGAGCGTGGTCGCGGTATGCGGTAATTAGACTGTCTTCATGCCTGATAACCGACATGGCACCAGCTAAAACAGCTTCCTGACCAATATAGAGGTGACAAAATCCGCGGATTTTTTGCTGACCATATAACTGACCAGTTTTTTCTTCAAATTTCCGCATCAGGAGCATAGACTCATACCACATCAGGTAGGTGTCTTTAGTTATTTCGATGGAACTCATTTAGTCAATAAAAATGCTTAAGAGAATGTGCAAATCTAATTATATCCTGCAAATAACAGAAACTGCAACGAATTTGTTGTAAAGTTTTCTTTCAGATGAATTTAGCAATCATACAGGCAAATAGCTGTATACGGGCAACTGCAAAATAACATTCGGACTGGTGTACAATGTACGCGTTTTAACACCGAGCAAAGCTATGTACGCATAATATTCTTTGTGAGCGACCTTACAATATGTGGTGGTAATAAAACAATATAATCAACATCAGTAGTCGACTCTGGATAATAGCAATCAGCAGTTCATTCCTGCTATGCCAAAATTTATATTTAAACTAAAATTATTTTCAACCAATATTGTCCATAATCATCCTTCTGATAGCCACTTTCGTAATAAAAAGTCGTCGCCTATTTACGCCATTGAAATTCAAAGAGTTATAAGGTATCAGCAAGCCCTTAAATTTTACTTTGGCAATATTTTATTAACATTGGTTTAAAAAATTTCACCCTAAAGAACATGAAAATAAATTCATTTTAATTTGGTGGTTTAATTATAATGTATAGTTTTGTAGAGAACAATAGACATAACGTCCAGTTTAATAAACAATTGCTGTTCCTAATTGCAGCAAAAAAGAGATTAAATGAAGAAACTTACAATTGCTATTGCATTATTTTTCAGCGTATTAGCTGCTCAGGCACAAACTAAAACAGCACCAGCTGTTGCTGACAAAGATGACGATCAGGAAAGCATGGCTAAAACCTATCTTTCTCAAATTATGGGTGTAGCACTGTCGGCTACATCAAACATGAAACTTTTCAACTTTGTACACGATTGGATAGGCACCCCTTACCGCTTTGGCGGTAGCTCCCGCAAAGGGATTGATTGCTCAGCCTTTACCAAACAACTATACGGCGACGTATTTAACCTTACCATTCGCCGCAACTCGCGTGATATTTTTAGCATGGTAAACCCTGTTGGTAAAGATGATCTTAAAGAAGGCGATTTAGTATTTTTCAAGATTCACAGCCGCAGCATCTCGCACGTTGGTATTTATTTAGGCAACAACAGGTTTGCGCATGCATCATCAAGAGGTGTTGCCATAAGCAGTCTGGATGATGCTTACTATAGCCGTTACTTTTACAAAGGCGGTCGTCTTTTAGAGCAATTTAAAGATCAGCTAACGAGCAGCAACTCAGATAGCAGCAATGATCCTGACAATAACTAATTAAACCTAAATTATTATATCTCTATCCTTCCATTTAACTATGGAGGGATTTTTTTTGCTATGACGATCCGTTTTCACATCTATCTGCTATTCATTTTTATTATTGCGACAAGCAGTTGCAATAACCCGTCTAAGAAAAAAGATCGCAATAAAAAACAAGCATCTGTTAAAATAGATACATTACCTCTACAAAAAGCGGACACGATAATAACAATTGCTGCCGTAGGCGACATTATGCTGGGTACAGCCTATCCTAACGCAGCCACGCTCCCGCCAGATAGCGGCACCAACAGTTTACGATATGCTATTAACGACCTTAAAGATGCTGATTTAACCTTCGGCAATCTGGAAGGCGTTTTACTTGACAAAGGGGAGCCGGCTGCAATGAAGTTAAAGTTCCGCAGCAAACCATACCTTTTTAAGATGCCCGAAAGCTATGGTGGAATATTGAAAAATGCAGGGTTTGATATTTTAAGTGTAGCTAATAATCACAGCAATGACTTTGGATACCTTGGACGCGAACGAACCATGCGCGTACTGGACAGCTTAGGGATATATTATGCCGGCTTAAAAACATCTCCGGTAACAACATTTGCCCGTAATGGCATTAAGTATGGCTTCTGTGCTTTTTCTCCTAATAGTCAAACAGTTTCATTGCTGGATATACCGGGTGCTGTTAAAACCATTACTACACTAAAACAAACGAATGATATTGTGCTCGTATCCTTTCACGGCGGAGGTGAGGGCGTAGACTTTGAACACGTGCCCGATAGCGCGCAATCCTTTAACGGTGAACGCCGCGGCAATGTAAAAGCATTTGCCCATGCAGCTATTAACGCCGGCGCCGATCTGGTAATTGGCCACGGCCCGCATGTAAGCAGGGCTGTGGAACTTTATAAAGGCAAGTTAATTGCTTATAGCTTGGGTAATTTTTGCACCTACCGTTCGGTAAGTGTAGCCGGTGTTTGCGGGTTGGCGCCAATGATGAAATTAAGGCTTACAAAAAATGGCCGCTTTTTAGACGGCCAAATTATTTCATTTAAACAAAGCCACGAATTTGGCTTGCGCAGGGACACCTTAAATAAGGCATCAAAGCGGATAAAGTTTCTTACAGAAACTGACTTCTCTAACCCCGGCATAAGCATTTCTGAAAGCGGGGCTATAACAGCTACCGAGTAAGGCTAAGCCTCGTCTTTGGTGTTTCGCACCAGGCTTATGCCCGTCGAGAAAAAGAGTATCGAGATTATGCCGATCACAACTTGTGTAGTGACCTGGCCGCTGTGTTGAATTACTTGAACACCGGTCCAAATTAGGCCGATGATACCCAGCAGTGTTAGTACAACTCCGAAGGTTCGTTTTACATTCATGTTTTTACAGGTTAGTGGTTTGTTGTTAAGTAAACCAATTAACCATTTCGCCTAAAGTTTGTTTGAGGATGCGCTTAAGCTTTATGGTAGTTTTACCGCATTGGTATGACAGCAAAAAGGCCAATAAGTAATAACAGAATTGATAGCAGTATTAATGTTGAGGTGTACACTTTTAAAGTGTCGTCCTTGAATCTGAATTGAGGTATCATTATTCCCTATTTAAAAGCATTACGTATACGCTCTCCCTAACGCAACACATCACACATAATATATTTACCGTTCTTATTGTTTTAAGAAATCTATTTATGTTGAAAAATTATCATTTATACGTAATGTTAATAGCAACGCACATACGATTTTGACCGTCAGTATCGTTATAACAGCATAAGTGCGAAAGCTCTTATAATTGTGATAAGGTTTAGGTTGAAAGTCCCGGGCAGCGAGTGCTCCGGGGCTTTTGTTTTTATGGCTTGATATGACCGCTAAAATGTACATCTTAGCCTGTTATGACAATTAATATAAAAGAGCAACTCCATACCCTATGCCTTAGCTATGTTAAGCAAAGGTTGAAAGCCGCTGAACAAGCAATAGCCGAAGCGCAGGAAGCAGCTAATAACGATACAAAAAGTAGTGCCGGCGACAAATATGAAACGGGACGAGAAATGGCGCAACAAGAAACTAATCGTAACTTAAGTCAGCTTAACGAAGCAAACAAGTTGCTTGTAGCTTTAAATCAGATTGGCTACAAGACCAGCTCTGATACTGTTGATGCCGGAAGTTTGGTAACCACCGACAATGGTATATTTTACATTTCTATCAGTGTCGGGACGCTTAACTTTGAGGAAAAAAGCTACTTTGCCGTGTCGCCTGCCTCACCTATAGGATATAAACTAAAAGGCAAAACTGCAGGAGAAGAGATCAATTTGAATGGTAAAATTTATAAAATCTTGTCTGTAGTTTAAAAAACCTTGTAAAATGCCCTATATTGGTAAAATAAAAGCCCTGGTTTAATAAATTATTGTACAAGTGATTAATATCTATTCTATATTTGGTGAAAACAAAACATGGCAGATGAACAGGTTTGCCAAATTAAACTAATTTTTTGAATGAACATTTTCGTTGGAAGCCTTCCTTACTCGTTACAGGAAGCAGATTTGCAAGAGCTTTTTGAAGCTTATGGTGAAGTAAGCACCGTTAAAATTATTATTGACAGAGAGTCCGGAAGAAGCAAAGGTTTCGGATTTGTTGAAATGCCTGATGATGAAAGCGCTCAAAAAGCAATTTCCGGCCTTAATGGTTCTCAAATTGCAGGCCGCTCTATAGCGGTTAGCCAGGCAGAAGAGAAAAAAGCTGGCGATCGCAGGCCTAGTGGCGGCGGTGGTTATGGCGGCAACCGCGGTGGCGGTGGTGGCTATGGCGGCGGCGGTAACCGTGGCGGCAGCGGCGGTGGCGGTGGCTACTCAAAAGATAACAACAGGGGCGGCGGTCGCTGGCAATAAATACAGGAACGGAGCATTGTTATAAACAGTGCTCCGTTTTTTCTTGCATACACGCTTTCCAAAAAGGTCAGCGTGCTTTTTTATGCATTAACATTTTCAGAGCTTTTAGGGCTCATCCAGAACTTAAAGAATAGGTTATAGCGTTAAAAACAAATTCAAAACTCTTACCGTTTCATCTGCAAGCTAATTAGGGGCTTTAATACTTTTTACTATTTTTGTGGCAAATTAAAAAGCAATGAGCGAACTCATTAAAAAACAAATAAGTGATGCAAAAGCGCTAATGGATAAGGCTATTGCACATACCGATGCTGAACTCACCAAAATACGCGCAGGTAAAGCAAGCCCCAGCATGCTGGACGATATAGTAGTGGAATACTACGGCACACCAACTCCGCTATCGCAAGTGGGGAGTGTAAACACTCCGGACGCACGTACTATTGTAATTCAGCCTTGGGAAAAGTCATTGCTTAACCCAATAGAGAAAGCTATTAAAGAAGCTAACCTGGGTGTTAATCCTCAAAACGATGGCGTTATCATCCGCATCAACGTTCCGCCTTTGACAGAAGAACGCCGCCGCGAGCTGGTAAAGAAAGCCAAAGGCGAAGCTGAAAACGGCAAAATTGCTGTGCGTAACATCCGTAAAGATGCCAACGAGAAGATTAAGAAATTGAAATCTGAAGGCGTTTCTGAAGATGAAATGAAAACAGGAGAAGCCGAAGTGCAGAAGCTTACAGACGGGTATATTGTTAAAGTAGACCAACTATCTGAAGCAAAAGAAAAAGATATCATGACCGTCTAATATTTCAAACGGGTAAAATATAAGGGGAATAGCTTAGCTATTCCCTTTTTTGTTGGTGTTATTTTGACCGGCATGGGTTTACAACATCAATAACCCAAATGTCAAATTAAAGGAGATGAGGTGCTTACCCGATGGCTTTAGTTAATTTTGCCATCAACATGAATTTACTTCTTACATATTTAAAAAAACATCAATGGATAGTTGTGCTGGCTCTTCTGCTAGCTGCCATGAACATTGGTTTCTCCTTACTTGACCCCTACATAACCGGCCGAATTGTAGATAGTGTTATAGAAAAACGAAAAGCCCTTACCGAAGACCAGTATTTTAATCAGGTGATCATGCTGGTGGGTATGGCCATTGGCGTGGCCATGGTGTCGCGAATAGCCAAGAACTTCCAGGACTATTTTACCAACATTATTGTACAAAAGGTAGGCGCCGAAATGTACGCGGATGGCCTGAGACATTCTCTCGAACTTCCGTACCAGGTTTTTGAAGATCAGCGCAGCGGTGAAACGCTGGGCATATTACAAAAGGTAAGGCAAGACTGCGAAAAGTTTATCACAGCATTCATAAGCATCCTTTTTGTATCCCTGATAGGGATGGTATTTGTGATGGTATATTCTGCTATGGTAAGTTACCAGGTGCTGCTGGTATACTTTGCAGCTATACCTATTATAGCTTTTGTAAGTATGGCCATGAGCCGTCGTATAAAGCGCATTCAAAAGAATATAGTTGCCGAAACTACTGCGCTTGCAGGATCTACTACAGAGTCGCTGAGGAACATAGAGCTTATAAAGAGTTTAGGCCTTGCCAAGCAGGAAATTAAACGCCTCAATAATACTACCTACAAAATACTTGGACTTGAACTAAAAAAGGTTAAGTACGTGCGCAGCATGAGTTTTGTACAAGGCACTACCGTAAACCTGGTGCGTAGTGCTATGGTGGTGGTATTGCTGATGCTTATATTTAAAGGGAACATATCTCCGGGGCAGTACTTTAGCTTTTTATTTTACTCGTTCTTCCTGTTTAACCCCTTACAGGAACTCGGTAACGTCATATTAAGCTGGCGCGAAGCTGAAGTATCTTTGGGCAATTTTACCAAAATACTTAACACTCCTATTGACAAGAAGCCTGAGAAGCCGGTTTTATTAGAAAAAGTGAACACGCTAACTTTTAGTGATGTAAGCTTTAAGCACCTGACAGCTAAACGTAATGCTTTAAACCACATCAGCTTTGAAACGAGCAGCGGAGAAACAATTGCATTTGTAGGACCATCCGGCTCTGGCAAAACAACGCTGGTTAAACTACTAGTTGGCCTTTACCAACCGTTAGAAGGTGGTATTTTGTACAACAATATCGCAAGTAAAGAATTAGACCTTGATCAGCTACGCGAGAAAATAGGTTTCGTTACACAAGACACTCAACTTTTCTCCGGCACTATTCGGGAGAACCTTCAATTTGTGAGGCCGGGAGCGACTGACGAGGAGTGCATGAGTGTGCTTCAAAGAGCGGCTTGTCAAACCTTGCTCGCACGGGCAGACAAAGGGCTAGATACCGTTATAGGTGAAGGTGGTGTTAAGGTCTCAGGTGGTGAAAAACAAAGGCTATCTATTGCAAGGGCATTACTTCGCCAGCCGGACATCCTGGTTTTTGATGAAGCTACCTCATCACTTGACTCGATTACGGAAGAGGAAATTACAGAAACCATCCGTGATGTTTCCGTGATGAATGACCAGATCACAATACTCATAGCTCACAGGTTATCTACAATTATGCATGCAGATAAGATATTTGTTCTGGAGAAAGGGCACATTATTGAAGCTGGTAAGCACCAGGAGCTCATTGAACAAAAAGGCTTATATTATGCTATGTGGAGACAGCAAATTGGTGAACGGTTTGCGGTAGACGCTTAATTAGTCATAAACTAAAAAGGGATTAACAACATGTTAATCCCTTTTTAGTTATAGCTGCTTAAGGTGCCTTAATTATCTAATTACTTCACAAGTGTACCAATAGGCTCACCCTTAGCAATCTTCATAAAATTGCCGGCCTTATTCATATCGAATACGATAATAGGCAATTTATTTTCCTGGCAAAGAGTAATAGCTGTCATGTCCATTACATTTAATCCTTTGTCGTAGACCTCCTGGAAGGATATCTCATCATAACGGGTTGCTGAAGGGTCTTTCTCCGGATCGGCTGTATATATCCCGTCCACACGTGTACCTTTTAGCACTACGTCTGCTTTGATCTCGATAGCGCGTAAAGATGCGGCTGTGTCAGTTGTGAAATATGGGTTACCTGTACCGGCACCAAATATTACTATTCTGCCTGTTTCCAGGTGCGTCATAGCACGACGACGGATATACGGCTCACAAATCTGCTCCATTTTAATAGCAGATTGTAACCTTGTCTCTACGCCAACGCTTTCTAAAGCATTTTGCAACGCCATGCAGTTTATAACCGTCGCAAGCATTCCCATGTAATCTGCCTGCGCGCGCTCCATTCCGGATTTCTCCGCGCTCAGTCCACGGAAGATGTTCCCACCTCCTACTACAACGGCTATCTCAATGCCTTGTTCTTTAACTGCTTTTATGTCTTGGGCGTACTGTAGAACTTGATTGTTGTCAATTCCGTACTGCCTTTGCCCCATTAGGGATTCGCCGCTTAGCTTAAGAAGAACTCTTTTATATTTCATAAGGAGGGTTTGTCAAAAATAGAGAATAAATGCTATTGTTAAAAAATTATATACTGGTGGTTAAGATTTCACCATTTAGAATAGTGCCTGTTACCTTATAATCGCTGTTAAACACAATCATATCTGCATTGTAGCCGGGTTCTATTTTGCCGTTTTTTTGTTTACCGGCTAGTTGCGCCGGATAAAGGGAAGCCATATTTATAGCTTCTGCCAGTTCTATTCCAACATACTCAACACAGTTTTGTACCGCTTTTAACATGCTTAGGCTAGAGCCAGATAAAGTACCGTCGGGCATTACGTATTTGTTGCCATCCAAACGGTGCTGGTATGCACCCTCGTTGGTGGCAGTAACTGCATCTGTTATCAGGAAAAGCTTATCGCCAAGTTCGCGTTTGGCCAGGCGTATCATCGGCCAGTCCACATGGTTGCCGTCGGCAACAATACTTGTGTATGGACGCTCTTCAAAGATGGCAGGAATATAGCCAGGCTCTCTGTGGTGCATTTGCGGCATAGCATTAAATAAATGCGTTACTGCCGGGATAGGTTTGTTTAAAAAAGCTTTACCTTGTTCATACGTAGCATTACTATGGCCAGATGATATAATGATGCCCTGAGCATGAAGGTAGTCTATCACATCCTGATCCTGCAGTTCCGGCGCTATGGTTATCATTTTTATAACACCATCAGCACGTTCAACCCAGCTTTTTACTTCTGCCAAAGTAGCCTTCTTGATATACTTTTCAGGGTGAGCTCCTTTTTTTGCAGGATTAAGGTACGGGCCTTCTAAATGCAAGCCCCAGCAATTACCACGTGATTGAGCGCGGATTGCTTTCGCTGCCTCAATTCCTTGTTCAACAATCTCATTGGTGTTTGTGCCGATTGTCGCCAAAAAGCCTATAGTGCCTTGCTCAAGTAAATCGTCTTCTAACTGCTTCAATGCAGCAACTTCCGGTGTGCCGGCAAATAGCTTACCACCGCTGCCATAAATCTGCAGGTCTATTAATCCGGGTGCCAGGTGGGCTCCGTTCAAGTTCTTTTTATCAGCCCCTGCCGGAACAGCAGATTCGTCTATAACGCTATTTACAGTTCCGCCTGAAATTAGAACTGCTTTACCATCGGTTATAACTCCGTCAGATATAAGTTTAAGATTGTGAAGAGCTGTTATCATGATGCTACTTTTTATCTCACACAAAAGACGCGAAGTATCGCGTCTCTACAAACATTAAAGACAAAAAAAATCCCCCTCGTTAATACGAGGGGGGTAATATAATTAAGCTCCTAAAGCTACCCGCTTAAAGGCGGTTACCGTAAGGCCCTTGTCAATAGTATCCAGGAACTGAGCAACGCTCTTAGATGAGTCTTTTACAAACTCCTGGTTAAGCAGCGTAGAGTCCTTGTAGAACTTGTTCAATTTACCGGCAGCAATTTTTTCTACCATTGCTTCTGGCTTACCTTCTGCACGAATTTGCTCTTTAGCAATTTCCAGCTCACGCTCGATAGTAGCAGCATCAACGCCGTCTTTATCAATAGCGGCAGGGTTCATTGCAGCAATCTGCATTGCAACGTCTTTACCAGCTTCGTCAGCACCTTCAACATTTTTGCTCAGGCCAACTAAAACAGCTAAACGGAAGTTACCGTGGATGTAAGCGATAACTTTTTCGCCTTCGATAACCTCGTATTTAGATACGCCGATCTTTTCGCCGATCTTACCGGTTTTATCAGTAGTAGCATCACCGATCTTTATCCGTGAATTCTCAACATCAATTTCTAATTCGTTCAATGCAGCAACATCTGCTGGTTTACCTTCAACAGCAGCGTTAGCTATCTGGTTAGCAAATGCAACAAACTCAGCGTTCTTAGCAACGAAATCTGTTTCGCAGTTAAGCTCGATAATAACACCGCGTTTGCCATCTTCAGATGTACGTGCAATTACAACACCTTCGTTACTTTCACGGTCCTGACGGCTTGCAGCAACTTTAGCGCCTTTTTTCCTCAAAAAATCAATAGCAGCTTCAAAATCGCCGTTAGTTTCAGTTAAAGCTTTTTTGCAATCCATCATGCCTGCACCGGTTTGCTGGCGCAGTTTGTTTACATCAGATGCAGATATTTGTACTGTAGACATTTTCTTGTTTTTTATAAGTTGAAAAGTCGCAAGTATTAAGCCTGGAGCCTGATAACATCAAGACTTATGACCTAATACTCACGACTTAATATTATTACTCTTCTGTAGACTCAGCAGTTGGCGCACCGGCCTCAGCTTCTTCTGCTACTCTTCTGCTGCCACGGCCGCCAGAGGTAGTTTCAGGAGCATCAGCTTTCGCTTTAGCAGCTGCTGCTTCTTTTTCAGTTTCGTCTTCTTTCTCGCGTTTGCGTTCGTCCAAACCTTCTTCAATAGCTTTGATAATGATACCAGTGATCAAAGAAATTGATTTGGTAGCGTCATCATTCGCAGGAATAGGGAAATCGATGTTAGAAGGATCAGAGTTTGTATCTACCATCGCGAAAGTCGGGATGTTAAGTTTTAAAGCTTCAGATACAGCAATGTGTTCTTTCTTAACGTCAATAAGGAATAATGCAGCAGGCAAACGGTTAAGATCAGAGATACCACCTAAAAGGGCCTCTAACTTAATACGCTCACGTTGTATCATCAAACGCTCTTTCTTAGAAAGGTTGTTATAAGTACCGTCTTTAGTCAATTTATCGATGTTTGACATCTTTTTGATTGACTTACGTACAGTAGCAAAGTTGGTAAGCATACCACCTAACCAACGCTCGGTGATGTACGGCATGTTTACGCTTTTTGCATAATCAGCAACAATATCCTTAGCTTGTTTCTTGGTAGCTACGAATAATACCTTACGGCCTGATTTTACAATTTGTTTTATAGCTGCAGCAGCTTCTTCAACCTTTGCTAAGGTTTTATTTAAATCGATAATGTGGATACCATTGCGCTCCATGAAAATGTACTGTGACATTTTCGGGTCCCATTTGCGGGTAAGGTGACCAAAGTGTACACCTGCATCCAGTAAATCCTGATATGTTGTTCTTGCCATTGTTGTTTTCCTCCTAAAATTTTAGCGTTTACTGAATTGGAATCTCTTACGTGCTTTTTTGCGACCTGGTTTCTTACGCTCAACCATACGGTCATCACGTGTCATTAAACCTTTAGCGCGTAAAGCCGGTTTCTTATCCGCATCCAGTTCAACAATAGCTTTCGCAATAGCTAAACGAACGGCTTCTGCCTGTCCTTTTACGCCACCACCTGCTACATTTACTTTTACATCAAATTTACCTGTAGAACCAGAAACCTCTGTGCTCTGCATAACGATGTATTGTAAAGGTAAGGTAGGGAAGTACTCTTTGTAATCTTTACCATTAACGGTAATAGCACCATTGCCTTCGCTTAAGTAGATGCGGGCAACAGCGGTTTTTCTTCTGCCTGAAGTGTTAGTTGTTGGCATTTGTTTTTTTCTCCTTAAAAATTAAAAGTTAAATGGTTTTTGGGTTCTGAGCCGCGTGAGGATGTTCTGCACCTGCATATACATGCAGATTACCATAAATTGCACGGCCCAAACGACTTTTAGGTAACATACCACGAACAGCCTTTTCAATTACGCGTTCTGGATGTTTTGCCATTAACTCCTTAGGAGAAATGAAACGCTGACCACCCGGATAACCGGTGTATGAAACATATTGCTTAGACGCAAATTTGTCTCCAGTCAGGCGAACCTTGTCTGCATTAATAACAATTACGTTATCACCGCAGTCTACGTTTGGGGTGAAACCTGGCTTGTGTTTACCGCGAATCATCATCGCGATCTTTGTGCACAAGCGCCCCAAGATCTCATTGTTAGCGTCAACAACAACCCATTCTTTATTAACGGTTTTCTTGTTGGCTGAGACAGTTTTGTAACTTAACGTATTCACTTGCTTTAAATTAAATAATTAAACGTTTTTATATACCCCGCATTTTCGGGACTGCAAAGATACGCTTAATTGTTTAATTTACAAGTGAGTGCTTTATTTTTATTGAGGGTTTCACGGCATCTCCGTACTACTTTGCCCCTGCTTGTTTTAAGACCTTATAAATGGCCTTACCCCAAAACTGGCCAAGTGCAACAGCACCCTTAGCATTCGGGTGCAAATAGAATGAGCCCTGCTTGCCAGGCTCCGCCTGGAAGTCGGTGAGGTAATTTGCTTTAAAGTATTTAAAAGCCCTTTTGTCACCGATAAATACACGACTGTTATATTCTTTAGCTAAATTATCCATAACAGGTATATAGCTTTCCAGCCGGGACAAGCCTTTCTGCAGGTATTTAGCACCATTATAGGTGTTTGGACTATACCAGACCGGGTGTTGATAGATTACTATTGCGTTAGGAAAGTCTGTTAATAACCGATCTGTTATCGCTTTAACATTGGTGCGGTAATCTGGTGGGGCGACCGGTGCGCCATGGGTACCCTGTACCGCGCTATCATTGGTTCCCAACTTTATTGAAAACACCAACTGTCCTGACGTAAAGATTTTAGCAGCATCTTCAACAGCAGAAAAAGCTGGCGTACCCGGCAAGAAATCCAATGTGGTATAACCACTGTGCCCCTGATTGCTGAAGCTTACAGAATCGATACCTTTTTGTTTACGAAGCCAGTCTGCCGCAACAGCAGGTGGCGCTTCTACTGAAGGATTACTTAGGCCTGCACCGTAGGTAATGCTGTTACCTATAAACACAATGTTTACCCTTTTGCCTTGAGCTTTCGAACCAGACATCACCATTCCAAATGCAACAACAAGCAAGAAAGCACACTTCTTTACCATAATCGCCGCTTCTCTACTTTATCGTAAAAGCCACCAAAAGAATTCATCTTAACGGCATCTTCATTAAAGAAATCACCCGGGAAGCCCAGTTCAATTTTACTGACTTCATTAAGCCTATTTATCTGCTCTGCCGACAGACTTACGTCCACCGTTTTTAGGTTGTCTTTTATTTGATCTATCTTTGTTGCACCAACAATGGGTATGCATTGGAAACCTTTACTCATTGTCCATTGCAGGGCAACATGGCTTTCAGATACGCCAAGCTCCTGCGCTATCTCCATCACCACACGGGTTATCTTTTCGGCGCGCTCGTTTAGGCGGTTGCTTTCAGGTTTTATACGACCTCTATCTCCTTTAAGGTACTTACCGGTAAGTGCCCCGCCGGCAAGAGGTGCCCAGGGCGTAACTGTCATGCCAAAATGCTTTGCCATGGGAATGAGCTCGCGCTCGGCAGTACGTGCCAGTAAGCTGTACTCAACCTGTAAAGCTATAAACTGGCTCCAGCCCATTAATTCGGCTAAGGTATTTCCTTTAGCTACCACCCATGCAGGTGTATCGCTTATAGCAGCATAGGTGACTTTACCTTGTTTAATCAAGTCGTCCATAGCGCGGAGTACCTCATCTATAGGTGTGATGTCGTCCCATATGTGCAGATAAAGTACATCTATAAAGTCCGTTTTAAGGCGTTTGAGGCTTTCCTCAACGCTGCGCATCATATTTTTGCGATTATTGCCGCTGGCGTTGGGATTGGTTTGATTGTCCTTAAGGGTATACTTAGTAGCCACTACAAAGTAGTCGCGGTCGTGGTTACTCAGGTAATCGCCAATTATCTTTTCGCTGGTACCCAGTTTGTAAATATTAGCGGTGTCCAGGAAATTTCCGCCTGCCTCAGCATAGGCGTCCATTATTTCGAAGCTGGTTGAGGCATCGGCACCCCAGCCGGCTTCGGTGCCGAAGCCCATTGTACCCAGGCATAGTTCAGATACTTTAAGGCCGCTGCGGCCCAGTAGCTTGTATTTCATATCAACAAGATGTTTTTAGATTAACCAGTTAGCGCAAATGCTGTTTTAAGTACTATAAAAGCCTTAGTAAACAATAGTGCGTCCTGCTTGTAAATATACTAAACATCTGCACCATGAAGATAATCACCTTACATAAGCCGGTAAATATAGATGAGCTATACCAGCACATACACGATAAGCTCAACCCGTTCTTTCACGAGCAACGCAACAGCGACATTAGCTTTACAGTAACCAATACCCCTGTTGGAATAACCATAACTCAACCGGAATTTTACGAAGGTGCCCTGTTCACTATAGCGGTGCAGGACGACCAGCTTTGGATAACACGCAATGAACACTATGTCGACGACATTAACTCTATCACTATAGAATCCATATTAAACAGCTTGTTTGAACAGGTATCCGGCGGGCTGGGAACTGATTTAGTACAAGAAGGCTAGCACCTGCAATAAATGCGTTTTATCACCTCTAAAAAGCAATTTTAGGTAAAAAATCTGAGCAGAAATCTTCAATTTCCACACTTTTTTGAAAGCAGGGGATTAATTGCAGGCAAACAAAACGGGTACTTAAAATTATCCGTGTATCCAGCTGAATTTGTACTCCAACCCCGGGTTGCGCATACGCTCGGCGACGCGTAGCAGACGGTCAGGAAGTTTCATGATGTAGTCGCGCGCTTTTTCACCATCCTCCTGAAGATCGGTAAGGCTTTCAATGCGCCAGTCTACTATAAGCTCTTTCAGGATGTCTACATAATCAATAGCGGTGTAGATACCCAGGCGCTCGGCAGCATCAGTAAAGTGGCCAAAGGTCTGGCCTATTTTTAAACCAACTTCGCGGAGGAAATGTGCCGGCATTACAATTTTTTTACGCATCATATCCTCAAAGGCCAGCATTGCCTCGTTGGCATCTACTTCAAATATTTTCTCAATAAAGTATTTGTAAGCCTTGGCATGCCTTGCCTCATCGGCAGCAATTACGCCGCACATTTTAGACAGTAAGGTATCGCCATCCTTTTTAGCTTGAGATGCCACCCTGCGGTGCGATATGTTTGTAGCTAATTCCTGAAAGGAAGTGTAAATAAAATTACGGTAGGGGTCATGACCTGTGCCGATATCAAACCCGTCGGCAATAAGCCACTGGGTAGATATTTCCATCATGCGCATATCAACACGCCCGGTCAAATAAAGGTACTTGTTCAGCAGGTCGCCATGGCGGTTCTCTTCGGCAGTCCAGTAACGGGTCCACTTCATCCAGCCACCCTCTTCGTCGCGGCTTACGCCCTCAACCATGGTTAGCCATGATTCATATGTGGGCAAAGCTTCTTCAGTAATGGTGTCCCCTATTAAAACTGCAATAAGGTCGTAAGAAAGGCCTCTGGCACTTTCCTGCAACTCCTTAATTTCGTTAAAGAAAGTAGGTCTTGAAGCGTCTGGTAAAAAATCTGACGGCTGCCAAATAGAATCGATAGGTTTTAAAAAATCCATCATCTTCTCCAGCATAAACTGCTGTATATGGCCCATTACCTCTTTACGTTTTTCCTCAAAAAACTGCATAGTAAACTTTTAGCTTACAAAGGTAAGCAATTTAATGAAACTATTGTTTTGGAGATACATAATCTATCGCCCTCTTCATGCTTTCAGACAAGTTTTTTATAGCTGGCGGGCCATTAAAAATAGAGAAGTTTGTATTGTAGTCCCAGAGTATGCCCGGTATGCCGAGCTGCCTTAAACTTTTACGTACGGCTGCAACGTACCTGCTGCGGCTGCCTTCGTCGGTATACTTGCGGTAAACGCCATATTCGCTGCACAAAAGCGGCACGTAGTATTTATCTCCCCAGCTCTTAGCTATTTGCAGCTTATCTTTTACAGATTGCTCGTTGCCGTCTGTTGGGTACTGCTTGTAATTGGCTTCTCCTGGTGTATTTATTGCTTTAGGGTTAATTGCAGGATAAGCTTTAGCATCATACGGGAAAGGAATGCCGGTGGTAGCCATTTGGTCGCCCACCCAGTCAGCTCCCTGATGGGTAAATAAAAAGGGTTCGTAAAAGTGGAACGTGTAAATGATGTTCTCATCTGCCAGGCGCTCCATACGGCTCAATTCGTAAATGCTGTTATAGTTAGATGCGCCAACCAGCAGCGTACGCTTTTTGTCTTTCTGCCGTATAGCTGTTACAATGTTATAAGCCGCATCTTTCCACACTTTGGGGTCCATGTGGGGAGGTTCGTTGTAAATCTCAAAGAACAGCCTGTCGGCACTTTCTTTAGCATACCTTTTGGTTAACAATAACCATAAGTTAATAGCTTTGGATGTTTCGCCTTTAAAATTATTATCATTTATTTTACCATAGTGATAATCTATTATCAACTTTATATCGTAAACCTTACATTGTTTCAAAACATCATCAATGTGTGTAAATACTTTCTCAACGGGGATTTGCTTTGAAGAGAAATACTCAAACGCTACCGGTAAGCGCAGGCTTTGGATCTTAAGCCGCTTAAATAACTCCCAATCGCTCTGCGAAAGTGGGCTTTTAAGTAAAACATCGCTATTCCAATACTGTTCAAGCCAAGAGATACTTATTCCGTTGTTGAGGCTTTTAGCACGTTTAAAGGCCACCAGCCGTTCTTTTGAAGGTGTTGGATTGCTTTTTGCATCAAAAGGTTGCATCGTAATCATTAATATAATAACGAGCAGCTGATTTAGCAATTTACTTGTGCCTGTATGGAGTGTTGTTTTTTTCAAACCTGTATATGCAGTTAACTGATCGGAAATTTTTATAACCTATGTTTGTTCAAATATCCAAAGAGGAATATAAGAAGGAAGTCCTTAAAAAGGCGTGGTACCAAACCAATAACATTATTTGGTCAATAATTTTCCTGTACCCCATCTTTAGTATAATCGACTTTATTTACGCCAACAACATTTGGTTACAGTTTCTTATCGTACGCATAATAACCGTACTTATTATACTTGGTTTGTACAACTTCTTTCAAACCAAAAAATACAACTATCGCTTGCTGCTGCATATCGCGTTTTTCCTGCTCTCTGCAACTTCCGCCATTTTGTGCAACGTAGTTAATATTCAGGATCAGCTTATTTATTTTCTTACGTACTCTGCAATACTGTTATTTTTTAACCTGCAGGTGTTTTGGGAGCCTGTAAACTCAATTATACAAACACTTGTGGCCATCCTGCTGCTGGCATTGTTTTATAAATTGTTTAGCGAATACACGCTGGACCTTGTTGTTCAAAACGGAGGTAACTTCTTTTTTGTTATCGCATTTATATCGTGCCTTATTCCAAATGCCCGGTACAAGGTAATGGCTCGTGATGTTCGGTCGCAAATATTGATAGAAAAGTCCAACGATCAGCTGAAGGAGCAAAACCGCGACATTAACGAAAAGAACAACATTATAGACCGCCAGTATGAGCAACTGCGCAAGCTGGATGATCAGAAAAACAGTTTTATAAACATTGCCGGGCACGACCTGAAAAATCTTATTGGGCAGATAACCATGAGTAACAATATGCTCCGCGAGGAAGATTATCGCCTTAGTACTGACCAAAAGGAGTTTAGCAATTTTATAGCCGAATCGGCCGATAAGATGCTTTACATGCTGAACAAGCTGATGGACGTTAAGGAGATTGAGTCGCCGGAGATGAAGTTTAACATGGAGATATTTGATATAAACTCCGAGGTAACGCACGTGTTTAGAGGCTTACAGGAAACTGCCCAGATGAAGAACATTCACCTGGTAGATAATATACTTAAGCTGCCGCTTAATGTTAAATTAGATAGGGTATTCACCGGGCAGGTATTCCAAAATTTGCTATCAAACGCCATCAAGTTCTCGCAGACGAATAACAATATTAAGGTTGTTACCAGCCTGCAGCGCCAGAAATTTGTTTTCGAAATAATTGATGAAGGGGTGGCTATAGGCCAGCAGGAACTTGATATGATGTTTAACAAGCTTAAAACGCTTAACGATGCATCATCTGGCAACGTAGAGAGCCGACTTGGCTTGGGCCTTTCTATTGCCAAACTCATGACCAAAGAACTTGGTGGTGAACTTACCTACCGTAGTGATGATAACGGTAACTATTTCAGAGTAGAATTTTACGTAATAAACTAACAGATACCAATCGGATGAATAAGAGATTTTTTACCTTTTTAGCTTTTATACTTTTAAGCAGTGCTACTTTCGCGCAGAGTATAATCTCGTTTAAAGCTATGGGCCATAATGATGACGAACCTATTTTCGGCATGAGTGGCGCCACTTCCTTTTATTTCAAGATAACACCTCAGTATGAAATAAATGGCAGCAAGCTAGTTTTGTATTATGAGCCGTCGCAGGCATTGCTGCGCGATAAATCTTACATTAACGTATTCATCGGTTCTAAGCCGGTTTTCAGTGGGCGTTTAAATGCAGATTCTATCCAGAAGATAACGCTTAACCTCACCCGTGCAGATGTATCTCCTGATAACTTTCTTAAGATCACCGTTAAAACACTGCTAACCATTACGGATGACCAGTGCCGCGACCTGGATAACCCGGCTATGTGGCTTAAGATTAAAAACTACTCATACCTGTCGCTGATTAAAAGCAACAAGAACTTCTTTAACAACATCAATATTAGCAACTGCTTTGATTCCAAACAGGCAATAGTATACCCGGCTAACCCAACCCTGCATGACCTTAAAGCGGTAGCCTGGGCGTATTCGCGTATGAAAAAAACGCAGCAAAGAAGTATTGGCGTGTACGAAGCGGGTAAACTGCCAGACAGTATTAAGAATTACATAATGGTGGGTAACGTGTCTTCGTTCACGGCAGACAAACGCCCGTTTATAAAAGTTACTCCTCAAAAAGGCCAGGGATTGTTTTACCTGCACAAGGCACTAAGCACCACTACCGATACCATAACCCGTATGGTGGATGTTGGCGGCAGATTTAAACCTGTAAAAACTATTGCCCAGGAAGTTGTGCCTACCGAGATATTATTTGTTACCGGCGGTGACGATACCGGTTACGAAAAAACCATCACTGCGTTAGGTAACATGAATATCCTGAACTCGACCTTTGGTGATTTCCTGCTGGTAAACAAGGCGCAGAACCAGTTCTTTAAAACCATTGACGAGAACCGCTCTAAATTGTCGCTTAAGCAAATTGGCGGCGTAAGCGATTTCCTTTCTGGGATTGGCTCGTTAAAGAGCGCCTTTAACTTTAAGAACTCCGATTTTAGCTTCACACCAAAAGAGGTAGAGATACGCATAGTTGGTAATTACAGCAGCCTTAACCCGGGGGACCGTGGCTTCTTTAACATCTACCTGAATGGTTTATTACTCAGCAGCGAGAAGTTAGATGCATCAGGCAAGCTAAATACTACGGTAACCATTAACCGTTACCAGCACCACAAATACAATACGCTGGAGGCCGAGTTCCGCTTTTACCCTAACAACGGCAATTGCAAGAACAGCTTTACTAACTTCTTTGCGGAGATTGATGTAGACAAATCATACCTGGAATCTAAAAACCCTTTTATCACCAGCGATCTTAGCTTCTATCAATACCCGGAAGCCTTTAACAATGGCACGACCAAAATTGTGGTATCTAAAGATTACGCCAAGTACGCTGCGGGCGCAATGGGCGAGATTATCTATGAGTTGAACAATAACATCAACGCTAATAATTTTCCGGAATTTGTTTACTCTGATAATATTCAGGTAAGTGACCTTAAAAAGAACAACATTATTGCGCTGCTTTCTAAGGACGATAAGCTTTTCAAGAACAAGGAATTCCCGGACGCTCCAATCCAGTTCGACCGCAACTTCCGCCTGTATAATACTGATAATAATACCGTTGTTTATTCCCTGTCTGACACTACTTCCAATGGTTTAGCACAGATATTTTACGGCCGCAGCAACAACGCTACGCTGGTATTAACAGCAACAGGTAAGCATCTGGCCGACGCGTTCCTTTCGGCTTCGCGCTCGATAACCGAGCAGCTTTCTACATTGAGCAGCAACGTTTGTATATCTGATGTGAATGGCAACAAGTATTTGTTCAACATCAATAAATCAAGCGAAAACCTGGAGTATATTGATACTAAAAGCGCACTTACCCGCTTCTGGGACAATTACAACCTATACATACTATTGGGTATCCTGGTGCTGATATTACTGTCGTTCCTGTACATTCGTTCGAAGGTTCAGAAATCACAGGAATTGTTTAACGATTAATGTACAGCACAACTGTGTACATTAACTTAACAAAAAGACTAATTTTTCATGCGTATGTCTATTCCTGAATTGCTGATCAAAGACGGCTTTATTACAGCAGATGACCGTGAAAAAATTGAAAAGCATTCTAAAGAGTCGGGGCTGTCTTTTATAAAGATAGCCCTCACACTCGGCTATATTTCCCGGAAGAATTACGAACGTTCTTTAATTGAGGCCGGCTACGCATTTGCGCCTATAAGAGATCTGCCGTATGATACCGAAGTATTAAGCAAAATAGATCTGTCTTTTGCAAGCGAGCGCATGGCGTTACCGCTGCGGATAGAAAACGGCAAGGTTGTGGTAGTAATGGCCAACCCTGACGATGATCTTTTTATTGACTTTATAAAGTTCACTTACGACCTTGACCCGGAGATCATCCTCGCGTCGGATCTTGATATTACCTGGCTGAGCAACAAGCTTATTGGTGAGAAATATGTAAAATCATCAGTTTTTGAGTTGCTCAAGCGCGATCCGGATAGTTCAGCTATTGTTACCTTTTCGTCGCCGCAACTGGTTTTTATATTCACGTTGATAGCCGTTGTGGCAATAGGGCTGGTTTTAAGCTTTAAGAACACCTCTATCATCATTAACGTCATCATCAGTTCCTTCTTTTTGGTTGCTATTATCTTCAAGTTATTTCTGGCCTTAGTTGGCTCGCGTTTCGAGCTGCACCAGGCGGTAACCAAAGACGAGCTGAAGCAGGTGGTAGATGACGAGCTGCCTATCTACACCATCCTGCTGCCGGTTTATAAAGAAGATAAGCTGATAAAGAAGTTAATTTGGAACCTGCAGGCACTTGATTATCCGCGCCATAAGCTGGACGTAAAGCTGCTGATTGAGGAAGACGATGACAAGACGCTGAATGCCGTGCGCAACCTTGATTTCCCTGCGATTTTCGAAGTAGTGGTGGTGCCGTTTCATATGCCTAAAACAAAGCCGAAGGCTTGTAACTACGGCTTGCACTTCGCGCGTGGCAAATACCTTACAATTTATGACGCTGAAGACATCCCTGATACTGACCAGCTAAAGAAGGTGGTTTCGCTGTTTGGTAAGCTCCCGTCGGAATACATTTGCGTACAAAGCGCGCTTAATTACTTTAACCGTAATGAGAATTTTCTTACCAGGATGTTCACCCTGGAGTATTCCTATTGGTTTGATTACATGCTGCCAGGCCTGGATACTTTGGATATCCCAATACCGCTGGGCGGCACCAGTAACCACTTTAAATTGGCCGAACTAGTTGAACTTGGCGCCTGGGATCCCTTTAACGTAACAGAAGATGCCGATCTGGGTGTACGCGCTTATGCCAAAGGTTACAAGATTGCCATTATCAACTCCACTACTTACGAAGAGGCAAATAACGAACCCTTTAACTGGATCCGTCAGCGCTCTCGCTGGATAAAGGGCTACATGCAAACCTACCTGGTTCACATGCGTAATCCTGCGGCTTTGTGGCGGGAGATAGGCTGGAAAGGCTTTCTTGGCTTTAACTTCTTTATCGGCGCCACTCCCGTGATATTTTTGGTTTACCCACTGCTGCTAACCTTTTTTATCTGCTACATTATATTTGACCTCACCAGCATCCGTACACTTTTCCCGGATTGGGTGCTGTTCATGTCTATTTTTAACCTGATGGTTGGCAATATCCTCATGATTTATGTAAACATGATGGCGGTATTCAAGCGCAGGTATTACGAGTTGATATTGTTTGCTATCGCAAACCCAATCTATTGGTTGATGCATAGCATATCAGCCTATAAAGGGCTGTATCAGCTGGTTGTTAATCCCTTTTACTGGGAGAAAACCAATCACGGTTTAAGCAAGGTAAATAACCCTACAAACGTTGTAAAATGAGAATCAGCAGATCGGCCAGCCTACTGTTCCTTAGCGTTATACTGATGGTGTATTACCTGGTGGCGGGTATATATCTTAACAACCTTGGGTACTACAATCACGAGTCGTTGTTTTACATAGAAAAGGCGCGTATAGTTTTTGATGGCGTCGGTGCACGCCTAAAGGTAATGGGCCTTACCGCACCAATGATACCATTCCTCACTACCTTTTTCTTTACGTTCATCAGCTATACGCTGGCGCCGGTGCTGGCGTCGGCAATTGGCACGGCGGTATTGTTTTATGTAAGTGCAAGTACCCTTATCCGCCGCCAAAGCGACGACTTTTATATGTACCTGCTGCTTGCCATGTTCCTGTTCCACCCTGGCATTTTGTACGTGGCTTGTTCGGGGAAAAGCATCTATCTCATACTGATGTTCTTCTTCCTGTTCTTCTTGAACCTGCTTAAATTTTACCGCAGCAACACCACTTTCCACGTGTCAATTGCCAGTATATGTTTGGTAACGCTCATCTTCTGCGACTATCGTTTCGTGTGGCTTACGCTGTTCTTTTTACCGCTGGTACTGGCCATTACCCTGCACAGCCTTAACCTGGGCGAGCAGGAGAGCATCTTCCGCCTGTTTTTGAGCTTTAACAGCCCTAGCCTGAGGCGTAAGCTTACCAACAAAACTTTTGCGCTGTACATTATATTATTTGCCCTGCCGCTGGTGGCTGTAATTTGCTACAAGCTACTGAACCTCACCCACGCCAGCGACCTCAACTACTTCAACGAAAGCCCCTATGCCACCTGGAACGTACTGGTAGATAAGCTTAGTTTCGACCAGCAGACTACTAATGCCAATTACCAGATACCCGAGCTTAGCCTGCTGCTGTCTGCGCGCGTCATCCTGTTCTGCCCTATGATACTCATCGCCATATACCTTTTCCGCGAGAGTACCTACCAGGTGCTTACTATACTTACCCCCTTTGCTTTCATAGAGTTTCTGCACCTGAAGTACGACAAGGTATACCTGGGCTACCAGTACTACCTCATATTTCTGATGCTGGCTTTCCTGGGGGTTATGGTGAAATTACACACCGTAAAGAACCAGAAAGCGTTCCGGATTATGATGGGGGTGGTAATGGCGCTGCAGCTTTACACCGGGTGGTATTTCCTGGCGCACAGTAGTTTGCCTGAAGAACGTAACTTCATGACTGTACTTACTACCCGCACTATCGACGAAAGCGAGACCCAGAATGCCGACGTAGCCAACTACATCAACAGCCTGCCCGATGATGCCCGCATAGTGGTTGACGATGCCACTGCCTACTCAGTAGTGGCCTTTGTGCACTCGGCTAAGATACATACGCTCACCATGCCGTATCAGCCTAACTTCCTGAGTGCCTTGGAGTCGCCGGACAAGTATGCCGACTACATTGTAATAGCCACCGCCAAAAACGCCGTTACCGGTTACACCCAGCTGAACAACCGCTACCTCATCAGCATTAAGCAGAATATCCCCCAGCTGCAGTTTAAAAAAGTGTACGAAACCGACGACTGGGTTATCTACCGCGTGGTGAAATAGCGTTCAAAAGTGTTCAGGTTTTTTTGTGTTGCGCGGGGTTGAACACTCGTTTAAACCTTTAAAAACCACACTTTTATGCAGCAATTAGTTTTGCTAAATACAGGTTTATTTGTATTTATACAATTTTTTCTGTATATTTACAGCTCTCGATTATAAACCTCCCAAAACTTACCTTTCATGCCTGCATCTTATTACGAACCCCTCGAGGGCTCCGAACGCCCTGCTATTATTAACCAGATACGCGACGAAATCCGCCGCGGCACCAAACGCCTCCGCAAACATGGCCTCGACCCTACCGTGTATGCCGACCCTTCCCGCTCGCAGCTGCTGCTCATCAAAACCGGCGACGAGTGGATGCGGCAGCAACGCAACAAACCTGCGCCCCGACGGCTGTTTGGCGATTTCTGGTTCGAGCATGAGCTGTGCATTATGTTTGCCGATACCAACCTGGGCAAAAGCGTGCTGGCCGTGCAAATAGGCAGCAGCCTGGCCCTCCACACCGCCGTTGGCCCCTTTGCCAACGAGCTTACCCAGCCCGCCCGCGTGCTGTATGTAGATTTTGAACTTACGGCCAAACAGTTTGAGCAGCGGTACCAGCACCCCGTGGCGGGCAGCCGGCACTTTGGCCACACCTTTTACCGGGCCGAACTTAACCCCCGGGCAGATAACCCCGCTTTTTATGACGACCGCAACGCCTACATCCTCTCGGCTCTGGAGGGTGCCATTACCCGCACCAATGCCGGCGTGCTCATTATTGATAACCTTACCTGCATCCGCAGCAGTACCGAACGCGCCGCCGATGCCCTCCCGCTGATGCAGCAGCTAAAGGCACTAAAAACCACCTACAAGCTCAGCATACTGGCGCTGGCCCATACCCCCAAGCGCAACACCGCCAAACCCATTACCGTGAACGACCTGCAGGGCAGCAAAATGCTCATCAACTTTGCCGACAGCGCCTTTGCCATAGGCCAAAGCCAGCGCGACCCATCTAAACGCTACCTTAAACAGATTAAACAGCGCAGCGCCCAGCAGCAATACGGCGAGCAGAACGTATGCACCGGCCACCTGGTAAAAGAGCTGAATAATTTGAAGTACATGTTTGATGGCCACAGTACCGAAGACGAGCACCTGCAGAAACGCACCCGGGCACTACAGCAGCAGCAAGCCCAGGAGCTGCACCGGCAGGGACACGGTTACCGCCACATCAGCCGTGTACTTGGCATTAGCACCGGCACAGTAAGCAAACTGCTTGCAGGGCATACCGGCTAACAAGCCTAACCAGTATCAACTAATTTTCTTAACCTCCACCTACTGAGCCTCTCGAAGCACTATCACCACAGCATGGAGTAAACTTTTAAAAACAAAGATTATCTTTATTTCATTCATTGCTTTAATATAAACCCCCAAGCCCCCCTTGTTTATGTCAGTTATACAACCATCGCGAACCAACCCCGCCAATGTAACACAACGTAAAAGTTACTCCCGCCCTTTGCGATTATGGCATTGGCTGAACTTTATCGTTATCAGCGGCTCGCTTATCACGGTACTTATTAATTCCACCATTACTGACGACGGTACAACTTCAGGCATTATAAAGGGTGAATTACAGAAGCAGGGTAGTACGGTTACCGATAATCAATTGCGCCCAGCAGTACACGCCCTTAGCGATAGTGTTTGGGCCGTACACATCTATTTCGGTTATGCTTTGGCAGCACTGCTGGCCTTCAGGCTTGTACTCGAATTTTTCCAGCTTGCCGATCAAAAGTTTATCCGCCAACTCAAAAGCGCCTACCAAAAATTCCAGACCGTTGAGGCCGAGCGGCAGGTTGGGCGGCATGAACTTACCGTGAAGCTAATTTATGGTGCATTTTATCTGCTGTTGTTAATTATGGCACTCACGGGTTTATTTTTAGCGTTTGAGGATGCACTTGCTGCCTACAAAAGCATGCGCCACACCATAAAAGAAATACATGGTTTTTGCATGTACCTCATCATCGCATTTATAGTAGTGCACCTGGCGGGTGTTTACCTGGCCGAACGTAAGGATGGTAAAGGCATTGTATCAGATATGATCAATGGCGGCACAAAGCAGTAAGCGCGGCTTGCCTTACTTTGGCGGAATCTATTCAAATTTCATTAAGACGTCGACATTGAACCCGCCGCAAGCAACGACGCTTGCGGTAGTGGCGCAATAATTTAAGGTGCAGTTTGAAACGTCCAAGTAATTAAATATATTTAAATTTCTTTTATATTCCTAGACCAGTTATGTCAGAAAAGTTATTGCCGCAAATCCTTGTAGATCAGATTAGAAACAAGAATGTAGTTTTATTTCTAGGAAGTGGATTCGCATATAATTCAGTTCATCCTCAAGGTCGAAAAGCTCCGTTGGGTCAGGCACTTTCAGATGACATTGCACGCAAGTTTTTAGGCAATGATTATGTTGGCAACCCGTTGACCTACAATTCGGACTTGGCTATCTCAGCCTCAAGTTTATTCGATGTACAAAGATTTATATACGACATCTTTGAACCATTTGCCCCAAATGAAAAACAAGTGGCTTTTTCGAATTTTTCTTGGAAGTCGATTTTTACAACTAATTATGATCTTCTACTTGAGAAAGCTTACGATAAAAATCGTGAAGCAGCTCAGTCACTCTCAGTTGTTTATCGTAATACTCGAGAGCAAGATATATTTAAAAACCAGAACTCTGTACCTTATTACAAGCTACATGGCACAATTACGTACATCAACGACGAACAACTCCCATTAATATTATCGACAGAGCAGTACATCACACATTTAAAAAACAGAGAACGGTTATTTTCAAAGCTGAGAGAACTTGCCCAGGACTATATTTTTCTATTTATTGGTTATAGCAATCAAGATTGGAACATAAGATCAATATTAAAGGAGATTGAAAGCTTGAAGGATGGACGACCTCGGTCTTATATGGTTGGTCCAAAGTTTTCAGATGTTGAAATAGGTTATTGGAATGAGAGAAAAATTAGCCCAATACCGATTGGATATGAAGAGTTTATTGACAAGTTGTTATTGCAAATTCCGGAAATTGAACGTAAGCTGTCCACTTATATACCTAATTTTGACAAGCCTATTTACAGAAAATTCGCAATTGATTTAAGCGGGTACAAGCCGTCCGAAAGCTTAGTAAAGCTAATTGATCAAGAAATTGAATTTGTACATAGTTCTATGCAGTCTGTTAATACGACTCCGGAGGCATTTTATAAAGGGTATTTCGAAAATTGGGATCCAATAATCAAAAATCTTGATATAAATAGAACCTTGAAAGATAGGGTGCTAGAAGACATGATATTTAATAAACACTATCAGTCAGAAACTACACAGCACCTCTTTTGCATAAAAGGCTATGCCGGCTCAGGGAAATCGGTTCTATTAAAAAGAATAGCTTGGGAGTCATCGGTAACATTTGAAAAGTTTTGTATCTACCTTAAACCAAACGCTAATATACGTTATGAGCCTTTCATTGAATTGTACAACTGCATCAAAGAAAGAATCTATCTTTTTGTGGATAATGCTATTGAATATGAAAACTCTATTTTATTGCTAATAGATAAATTAGAGAAAGAAAAAATACCGATCACCATAGTTTCAACTGCCAAGATTAACTTACTTAATGAGTCCGAGATTCAATCCTATATCGATCAAGAGTATACTTTAACCTACCTTTCAGAGAAAGAAATAGAAGAGTTAATTAAGAAACTCTTTATTCACAAATCTTTAGGATATCTAACAAACAAAAACATAGAAGAACAGAAAGCCTTGCTTTCAGAGCGTTCTGGAAGGGTCTTATTGGTGGCACTTCACGAGGCAACGTCAGGTAAACCTTTTGAAGAAATAATCTTTAATGAGTTCATTGGAATACCAAATCAGTCAGCTAAATCTTTGTACTTGACTGTTGCAATTCTGCATAGATTAGGAACATATGCTAGGGCAGGGCTCATCAGTAGAGTACATAATATTGGCTTTGAAGAATTTAAGTCTAAGTTTTTTAAACCACTTGAATATATTGTTTTTGATGAACGAAATTACACGATTAACGATTATATATATAAAACAAGACATCCGTTAATTGCACAGATGGTATTCGAGACTGTTCTTGTTGATGAGCAATCTAGGTACGATGAATATATAAGAATTTTTAGCTATTTGGATATTGATTACAACAGTGATCGCGTAGCATTCCTAGCTATGACAAAGGCTAAACAACTTATTCCATTATTCAATGACCCTATACGACTCCGAAATTTATACGACGCAGCAGAACTTTGTAGCCCAGACGACGCAAAATTGCTGCAACAACGTGCAATTATGGAGATGTCAATTCCCGGCGGTATTCCCGCCAAGGTAGAAGCTTTTCTGAAACGAGCATTAGAGCTAATGCCGAATGATCCTATGATTTCACACTCTTTAGCTGAGTACACACTGAAACAGGCGGAAAAGTCAAGCAATAAGCTGGAGAGAAATACATTAGTAAACTCCGCAATAAATCTTTGCCACAAAATACTCAAGAAATCCAACAGCCACCACAGTCATCATACTATTATAAAGGCGAAAATGCTCCTGCTAAAAGATGCGATCGAAAGTAATACTGCGCCAGCTGTCGAAAGCTTAATTAAGGAAATTGAAAAAACATTACAAATAGCAAAACAATCTTTTCCAGAGCAAGAGTTTATAATTGACATAGAAGCTAGATTCAAAGAATTAATAGATAACCAACCACGTGCTTTGGAGTTATTAAAGCAAGCTTATGAAATTAATAAAGCCAGCCCATATATATCTTTGAGATTTGCTAAAACCCTTGAGAATAAAGGGGAACTTGAAGAAGCAATTAAAGTTCTTGACCAAACTATTGCATTAAACCCTAACGATAAAGATGTAAGCTTTAGATTAGCATTGCTTTTAAGCTTGAGGCCAAACCCAGATTATGGAGAAATAATTCATTATTTCAGAAGATCTTTTATTTCTGGGGACAACAGATATGAAGCTCAGTTTTGGTATGCAAGAGCTCTGTTTATCAATAACGATATTCAGAAGGCAGAAATTGAATTCGAAAGACTTTCAAGAACAAAAGTAAATATTGAATTTAAGAGAAATCCGCGAGGTGTGGTTGATTCCAAAGAAAGCGTTCGTCAATACAAAGGTTCTATAACTGTTTTGGAGGCAAATTATGCTTTTGTAAAAAGAGAAGCTTTTGGGGACGACATCTTTGTATATAGACATACTACAAAGATCGATTGGACGGATCTTAAAGTAGGAAGTCGTATTTCGTTCTCTATTATGTTTAATTATAGAGGACCTGTTGCAGTCGATGTTTATATGAACTAATAGCTTAAATTCAACTTTAATGAAAGTTATCGGTTATGATTTGCTGACTACTAACCTTTACAACATTTCAGCATCTGGTTACTGTCAACTGCGTGGTTTGTGGTCTGTAATTAGGTAATTAACAAAAGAAACACTTTACAATCCTTCGCTACCGCAAGCGTCACCGCTTATGGTTCACTGACAGGTAAACAATTCAACAACATCTCAGCACTACCAATCCCATCTAAACCCGATAGCAGCGGATACCGGCCTTGTGGCTAAGGCTTGTGCGCGTATGAGCGTATAGCGGGGCTGTCGTTCCGTACGAAGTGATGCAGTACCTTTTTAAAGAAAATGTTTAAGATGGTGTATCGGCAATGGCTTGCGCGGGAGTTGGTGCTTGCGGAGGTGGCTTCGCGGTGTATGCTGTTCCGGGGCTGTATGGCGGTGATATGCCGGTGGGCGTAGTTGGGTGCAGAGGCGCGGGTATGGGGCTGGTGTAAAGCCGCAGGAAGAGGAGGATGAGCGGGATGTTGGTGAGCAGGCCGGGTACGTCGGCAGTTTGGGGCAGCCAGTGTATGCTAAAGTTTTCGGCGGCGTAAGGGCCTGCGTAGGGCAGCAACAGGGTTAGCGTGCCGAGTACGGCAAAGGCGCGGTAATACCTGCGGATAGGTTTGTTGCGCACAAAAAAGAATGCCGCATACATGCAGGTGTTTGTTAAGATACCCAGGATAAACATGCTCTGCATACCCCCGGGCACGGCAAAGAAGTGCTGCACCGTGAGCACATACACCACCGGCAAGGTAATGCGCAGTGCAATTATGGCTATAACGATTAGGCGGATCCACAATGGTTCGGCCGCGTTGCGTAGTACCCGGCAAAGGCCCATGATAAGGATGAACGAAGCCAGGCCCTGCACAAATAGTACAAGGGACTGATTTGCCGCTAAAGCCGCCGCTACACTTGCGAGCGCTGCCGTAAACACGTTAAACGCCAAGTAACCCAACAGCTGGAACGCCAGGCTAAGGCATGCCAGCAGGATGTAGAATAAGGCCCAGGGGCGTTTCAGGATCATGCCCCTAAAGATAGGCGATAGTGCCCTAAATGCAAGCGCCCCTCATCTGTGCAGATGAAGGGCGCCTGGTTAATTTAGTGATCAGTATTGTATTTAGAAGCGGCTGCCGCTTGTGCTGTCGTCGTCCTCGTCAACATCTTCGCGATCGCTAAGGCCACCGTCATCTTCGGGTTCGTCCTCATCGTCCACGTCTATATAGTCGTCATCAGCATCCACATCAGCCAGCGGATCGGCGTCGGTATCCAAGTCGTCGTCCAGGTCAGCTGTTTCGGTATCATCCAGGTCGTCCTCATCATCGTCGAACAGGTCGTCGTCTTCGGCGTCGGTCATGGCACCGGAAGAAAAATCGGCATCCTGCGGCACCGAGAATGGGTTTTCAGCACCGGGATAAGTAGCGGTGTGGTTATCGTCGGTGAGGTTAAAAGTGTTTGAAGTTTGCATGGTAGTTTTGTTTAGATACCAAACAGTTCAAAACCAATGCCGAAAGCGGGAGAATTTAAGTTTTAATTAAAAAATAGTTTTTCGGGAGAGACTATGGACGATAGATAATAGACAAAGGATGGTAGCGGGGTATGCCAGAGCGGGCGGGCCATGCGCTAGCGGGAATGGCGGTTTAGCTTTCGAACTGCGCGAAGGCGCGGAGAAAGCGTAAAGAACCGGCAGGGAGCGGGGAAGCATTCGCTCTGGCTTGATGTTTTGCTTCTTTTGTATCAAGATAAAAGAAGTAGCCCCTGCGGCAATGAGCAGGCTGAAGAACACCGGTGTACATCCTTTAAGACATAGCTCCAGAAAAGTTTTATAAACAAAGAAACCCCCGATGCATATGCACGGGGGTTTAACTTTAAGATTTGGCACCGACCTACTCTCCCACATTTTACTGCAGTACCATCGGCTCTGGCGGGCTTAACTTCTCTGTTCGGAATGGGAAGAGGTGGACACCGCCGATATAGGCACCTGAATATTTTAATAGTTCGTCAGATTAAAGATGGTAAGGAGTAAGGATGAAGGAACCTGTCCTTCGTCTTTTGTCTTTCCGCCATTTGTCTGAACAAACAATGACATATTATTGAAAGAAGTAATTTGTAAGAGAAAACAACAGCAAATTCTTCTGTTAGAGAAAGCTTCGGATAATTAGTATTACTCGACTTTGATGTCACCACCTTTATATCTGTAACCTATCAACGTAGTAGTCTGCTACGATCCTATAA